>NZ_JACHDI010000092.1:0-1079 GCF_014201025.1 Paraburkholderia sp. MM5384-R2 | reverse complement strand
CCTTCAGGGCAAGAAAATCGAACTAATTGCGTCACTGATCTCGCATTCCGAAATTCAGCAGCAAACCGTCGCCGAAAACGGCGGCTTCTTCAGCGTAGCCCTAATGAATATGTAATGACAAGCGGCAGAACCGTGCACGCATGCCCCCGATTGGGCGGACGACGGGAAAACGCGCTCGCACATGGTGCCTGGGTACATTCAGTCCGTCCGCCGCATTCCGCCAAGAAGCCTTCTGACAGTGCTGCCGCCCAATCCCGCACCCTTCCTCACAACATCCATCTGACCGCTGAAGGACCCGAAGTTCGGCTCCTCCGATAATTCCCCGCTCCAATACCTGTCGTGCGAATGGCACGACAGTTGCTTTGAACGTCTCCGCGCGCTGAGCCGCGGTCATTCGCGGCCAACATCGGGATCGACGGTCAACGGAGAGGCAAATTGAAACTAATCAGTGCGGTCATCAAGCCATTCAAGCTTGATGAGGCTCGAGAAGCCTTGTCATCGCTTGGCGTCTCTGGAATCACGGTTACGGAGGTCAAGGGTTTTGGGCGTCAGAAAGGGCACACCGAACTGTATCGGGGCGCGGAGTACGTCGTCGATTTCCTGCCGAAAGTGAAGATCGAGGTCGCCGTCCCGGACGACATCGTCGATCAGGCTATCGAGGCGATCGAGCGTGCGGCGCGTACCGGAAAGATTGGTGACGGGAAGATCTTCGTGACGCCGATCGAACAGGTGATCCGGATCCGCACCGGCGAGACCGGCGCCGACGCCCTATAAAAAAACACTGGGATAAGAGGAAAGAAAGATGCGCAAACTGTTGATGACGTTGTTGATGGCCGGCTCATTGCTCGCCGGCGGGCTGGGCTGCGCATTCGCGCAAGACGCCTCGGCGCCCGCGGCCGCCTCCGTGCCGGTCGCGCAAGCGTCCGCGGCTCCAGCGGCACCGGCCGCGGCGGATGCCGCTGCATCGGCACCGGCCGCCCCAAGCGCGCCGTTCTCGGTCGATTCATCGAAGATCAACTCCGGCGACACCGCATGGATGCTGACCTCCACCGCGCTGGTGCTGTTCATGACGATCCCGG
>NZ_JACHDI010000091.1:0-1154 GCF_014201025.1 Paraburkholderia sp. MM5384-R2 | reverse complement strand
TGAGCTTGCCCCCGAAAAACGAATCCCTTGCTGAGTGTGTAAGCTCAAGCAAGGAGAGGAAACGATGACGGTCAAGGCAAAGCGGGCGCAGTACACGCTCGAATTTAAACTGGAAGCGGTCCGACTGGTAAAGAACGGCCAGAGTTTGGCTGCGGTGTCGGCGACGCTGGGCGTGGTGCAGCAGACCCTTCACAACTGGGTCAAGGCGGACAGGGAAGGCAAACTGGTCGGAGCCGGGGCGAAGCCGGTCAGTCCCGAGCAGATGGAACTGGCGCGGTTGAGGGCGGAAGTGTCTCGCCTGAAGATGGAGCTCGACATCACAAAAAAAGCGGCGGCGTACTTCGCAAAGGAATTGATGTGAAGTGCGCGTTCATCGACCGGAATCGACGCCACTGGCCAGTCTCGATGCTGTGCGAAGTACTGGGAATCAGTCCCAGTGGATATCATCAGCGTCAGCAGCGCAGCGGTGATGACAAGCCGCACAGATGCCGTATCAGCAACGATGCCCTGCTCGCGCACATCAAGGCAATTCACGTGCAGGTCAAGGGCGAATATGGCTGGCCGCGCATGTGGAAAGAGCTCGTTGCGCGCGGCGTGCGCGTGGGCAAGGAGCGTGTTCGCAAGCTGATGGCGCAGCATGGCATCCGTGCCCGACACAAGCGCAAGTACATCGCGACGCCGAACTCGAATCACAACCTGCCGGTGGCGCCGAACTTGTTGGAGCGTAACTTCACAGCAACGGCGCCGAACCAGGTCTGGACGAGCGACATCACGTACTGTGCGACGGCTGAAGGCTGGGTTTATCTGGCGGTCATCATTGACCTGTTCAGCAGGCAGGTGGTGGGCTGGTCGATGCAGCCACACATGAAAGCGGAACTGGTCACCGATGCGCTGCGTATGGCGTGGTTCCGGCGCCGTCCAGAGGCTGGCGTCATCGTCCATAGCGACCGGGGTAGCCAGTATTGCAGCGGGCTGTTCCAGGACACGCTGAAGGCCTACGGCATGCGCTCGTCGATGAGTCGGCGCGGCGACTGCTGGGACAATGCACCGACCGAAAGCCTGTGGGGTTCGTTGAAAGTTGCACGCCTGCATGGCCGGCACTTTGCGACCCGGCGTGCGGCAATGGATGAAATCGTCGACTGGCTTGGCTTTTA
>NZ_JACHDI010000090.1:0-1173 GCF_014201025.1 Paraburkholderia sp. MM5384-R2 | reverse complement strand
TTACTCGATGATCTTGGCGACGACACCAGCGCCGACCGTACGGCCACCTTCGCGAATTGCAAAGCGCAGACCTTCTTCCATCGCGATCGGGTTGATCAGTTTCACCGTGATCGACACGTTGTCGCCCGGCATCACCATTTCCTTGTCCTTCGGCAACTCGATCGAGCCCGTCACGTCCGTCGTACGGAAGTAGAACTGCGGACGGTAGTTGTTGAAGAACGGCGTGTGACGGCCGCCTTCGTCCTTGCTCAGCACGTACACTTCAGCCGTGAAGTGCGTGTGCGGGTTGATCGAACCCGGCTTGGCCAGAACCTGACCACGCTCGACGTCTTCACGCTTCGTGCCGCGCAGCAGGATACCAACGTTGTCGCCTGCCTGACCCTGGTCGAGCAGCTTGCGGAACATTTCCACGCCCGTGCAGGTCGTCTTGGCAGTTGCGCGGATACCGACGATCTCGATTTCCTCGCCAACCTTGATCACGCCACGCTCGACGCGACCCGTCACCACCGTGCCGCGACCCGAGATCGAGAACACGTCTTCCACCGGCATCAGGAACGCACCGTCAACCGCGCGCTCCGGCGTCGGGATGTACGTGTCCAGCGCATCGGCCAGGTTCATGATCGCTACCTCGCCCAGCTCGCCCTTGTCGCCTTCCAGCGCCAGCTTGGCCGAACCCTTGATGATCGGCGTCTCGTCGCCCGGGAAGTCGTACTTCGACAGAAGTTCGCGAACTTCCATCTCGACGAGTTCCAGCAGCTCGGCGTCGTCCACCATGTCGCACTTGTTCAGGAACACGATGATGTACGGAACGCCAACCTGACGCGCCAGCAGGATGTGCTCACGCGTTTGCGGCATCGGGCCGTCGGCAGCCGAGCACACCAGGATTGCGCCGTCCATCTGCGCCGCGCCCGTGATCATGTTCTTCACGTAGTCTGCGTGGCCCGGGCAGTCGACGTGTGCGTAGTGGCGGTTAGCCGTTTCGTACTCGACGTGCGCGGTGTTGATGGTAATGCCACGCGCCTTTTCTTCCGGCGCCGCGTCGATCTGGTCGTACGCCTTCGCTTCGCCACCAAACTTCTGCGTCAGGACCGTCGTGATCGCTGCCGTCAGCGTGGTCTTGCCGTGGTCAACGTGACCGATCGTGCCCACGTTCACGTGCGGCTTGGTCCGCTC
>NZ_JACHDI010000089.1:0-1180 GCF_014201025.1 Paraburkholderia sp. MM5384-R2 | reverse complement strand
GCTGGCTCAGGTTTACTCTCGATTTTTGCCGGACGAGAGATGCCACCGATCATGGATGCGTTTGCCGAACTGCGGGACCCGCGCTGCCGCGCCTGTCGTTATCCGTTGCAGGAAATCCTGTTTGCCGCCCTGTGCGCGGTGCTATGCGGCGTGGAGGACTGGGAGACGATGACGCTGTGGGGCCGCACGCAAATGAGCTGGCTGCGTACTCACTTGCCCTATGAGAACGGCATCCCGTCGCCCGATACGTTTCGCCGGGTATTCGGCGCGCTCAGTGCCAAAGCCTTTGAGCGCTGCTTCATCGACTGGGTCGGGCAGCTGTGCCCGGCGCTGGCCGGCCAGCATGTGGCGATTGACGGCAAGGCGGTGCGCGGCAATCGCCGCGGCACGCGTGCGGCGCTGCATCTGGTGTCGGCATGGTGCTCGAACAACGGCCTGAGCCTCGGGCAGGTGGGTACGGCCGACAAGAGCAACGAGATCACGGCGATCCCGGAGCTGCTGGCCGCGCTCGATCTGCAGGGTGCGACGGTGACGATCGATGCGATGGGCACACAGCACGAGATTGCTCGAACGATCGTCGAGGCCGGGGCCGACTATGTTCTGACGGTGAAGGACAACCAGCCGCGCCTGGCCGAAGGCGTGCGCCAGTGGTTTGCGGCCGCGCAGGACGGCAAGCTCGAAGGCTCGTACTGGGAGCACACCGAACATGACAAGGGCCACGGGCGGCTGGAGACCCGGGTTTGCCGGGTCAGCGATGATGTCGCCTGGCTTGCCGGTGCAGGGCACCACTGGACGGGTATCCAGCGCCTGGTGATGCTGGAGCGCACGCGCCAGATCGGAGAGAAGGTGACGACCGAGCGCTGCTACTACATCAGCTCGAAAGCCGTGAAAGCGGCCCAGATGGCTCAGATCATCCGTGCCCACTGGGGGATCGAAAATCAACTGCACTGGGTGCTGGATGTGTCTTGGGGCGAGGATGCCAGCCTGATCCGCGACACGGTGGCCGCCCGCAACATGGCAACGCTACGCAAGATCACACTCAACCTCGCCCGGTTGACTCAGAACCGGCAACCGAAAAAGGTGAGTCTGAAAAATATCCGTAACCTCGCTGCATGGGATACCGCTATGCGGGACTCCGTCCTCGGCCTTGCCTGATACGGGCCTTCATGCGGAAGCCCTG
>NZ_JACHDI010000088.1:0-1219 GCF_014201025.1 Paraburkholderia sp. MM5384-R2 | reverse complement strand
GGACACCTCGTCAGCTGTGCTCAAAAAAGTAGCCGTCAGTGGCATGAAGCTTTTGTCGAAACCGGTTTCGGAACAGACCTTGTTGAACATACTGGTGAAACACAAACCAAAAGCATTGACCGAAGGCGGGTGACCAAGGCGAGTGGCGTGCCATCTGAAAATGCATTTGAACAGGACCGCGATCGTCTATCCCATGAACATTTGTTCGGCAAGTAACGGAACATTTGTCCATCGACTTGCTGGCGGACCGGTAGCACAATGGAGCGCATGCTGAAGCTGATCCTCGGAGGCCTCCCATGGCGTCCTGCACTCGAACACGAGATGATTCCGACGCGGGCGAAAAGCTCGGGGCCAGTACGTCCCTGAGTGCGAGTGAAACGGTTCATAACGAGCGCCCCAGATTCGCTGAACTTGTGAATTTGTTTCTGGGACCGGCTGCAGCACTCAGTCCAGAGCAGAATCTCGTTGTCAAACGCGAGTTGTTGGGATCACTGTCGCGTCGAGCGGTATATTGGATCGTGCTCCTGTCGGTCGGGAGCGCGCTCTTGTTTGTATTTGGATCGTGGATCAAAACTTCGGCTGTCTATCTTTTGTTCCGTGTCGTCTGGGTCTTAGGACTGTGGGGAGTGGCCACCCCCGCAGCAACGTACTTACTGAAAAAGACAATGGCGCTCCCAAAGCACGCTGGCGCCAACGAAATCGAGCAGATGCACTGGGCCTGGACTGCATTGGTCATACTGACATCGTTTTGGTGGGCGGCGGGTAGCTTTGGGTTAACTCCACCCGACTTCTCTGGCCATGCTGCTTACTCGAAATTGGCCAGGTACGGATTCTTCGAGTATACGCTGATCAGCCATGCATTTACTTTGCTGCTGCTCGCACCTAGTCTTCGCGCGACTTTAGGTTCACTCGTGCTGGGCGCTATCCCATTTGGATTTAGCATAGCGCCATCTCTATTTGTTTACCGGCCAGGAATGCTGGTCTGGTTTACGGCTCAACTGATTGGCTATTGTTTCATCGCCTGGTTCATTTTTCACAATCAGAAGCGCGCATATGTCAAAGGGGTGATTCTCGATGAGGCGCGATCGCAGGCTGAAGCGGCAAAGGCGGAGAAGAACCAACTCATCGCCGCGATAAGCCATGACTTGCGCCAGCCGCTTACAACGCTCGGCTTGAAGTTAAATTATATCGAGCGGACCATTGAATCAACCAAACTGGC
>NZ_JACHDI010000087.1:0-1253 GCF_014201025.1 Paraburkholderia sp. MM5384-R2 | reverse complement strand
CAATGCCGTCGGCAATGGCGCTGAACGCAGAAACCGGCGAATGGTTTCCGTTCGATAGGCTGAAGTCGTATGCAACTGGTTACGAGATGGCCGAAGCCCTGGGTTACGCGTGGGCGTGCGATTGTCGCGGACGCTCCCCTAATACCGTGCAGAAAAGAGGCCCGTTATCGCGCTACAGCGCAACGCCCTGGCCGGTGCTTCCGCAGTCGTCCATCTGTCTCGAATGCATGATCCACGCTGCCGGGCAAGGCGCGATGACCCTGGAGCGCTGATGATCCCCGCCTCGGTCAATGAACAGCTTCGCAAGAACGGGGAACGGCACTTCAGTGGCCACGTGCTGGCGCTGGTGGACGGTATCCAGTACCAGCAGCATACCGGCCAGCAACTGATGCCCGAAAACGATAGGACGGTTTCGCTGTTCGCGGGCACGAGCGACATGGCACTCGCACACGCGGGGCCGTGGCTGTTTGATCCGAAGACGACGCCCGATCATCTTGCGGAGCTGCGCGAACTCGAACAGGCCCGCCCTGGCGTGATCTGGCTGATCACCTCAGAGACCCTGGAAAGGCAGGCCGCAAAGCTGCGCCCACACCTGAGTATCCGAATACCGGACGGACGATCCGCCCTGCTGCGCTTCTGGGACCCCAGGGTGTTGCATGCGCTCAATGTGGTATGCCACGGTAAGAGCGAGCGCGAGCTTTTCAGGTCTGCCGACGCGTGGCACTACCTCAACGAAGGACGACGGTTCACCATCAACGACAATGGAATTTACTGAAGGACAATGGGCGCTTCTGAAAGACTACGAAGACCGTAACTATGTGGACTTTATCCGTGGTCATATCGTGCGAGACTATCCCGCGCTGGCCAATGATCCGACCTTGCGCGACCGGCTTAATGCGGCCTTCGCGCAAACCAAGGTACTCCGCTTTACGCGTGACGTGCCGATAGTCGATTTCCTGTATGCGGAAGCCACCACGCCGGGGTTTTACTCGCTTCCGGCGGTCACGGCATGGCTGCACAAATCAGGCGTTCCGGCTGAACAGCAATTCGAAATGCTGCTACAGGCGACGGGTAAAAGACAACAGGAAATGAAGGAGAAACGCTGATGGGTATTCCATTCCCGGCGACGCTCGCACGCGCAGCAAACGCAATGGCGCAGGCAATGCCTATGCCTGTTCCGGTTTCCACCGCCGCGCCGTCTGCTGGTCCCGCAGGCAGCAGCGGCACTGGCGCGGGTGCAGACGGCGGATGGG
>NZ_JACHDI010000086.1:0-1432 GCF_014201025.1 Paraburkholderia sp. MM5384-R2 | reverse complement strand
GAGCTAACGTCAAGAGTGGTGTATGAACATTTTGATGGCGGTCGATTTCAAGCGGCGAGTTTCTGCTGAACCGGTCGATCGTCTTGCACCGGTTCGCCGTCCTTGAAGGCCACACCCTCGAGCAACAGCTTGATCTTTTCCGGGCCGTTGATACGGCGCCAAGTTTTCTCGGCTTCCTCAATCAGCTTGAATGCCAGGCCGAGGAAGGTCGGTCGCGACACGCAGTTACGCGTACGTGTCGTACGGTGGCGCACCGTCGCGAACGTCGATTCAATCGCGTTGGTGGTACGCAGATGCTGCCAATGTTCGGCGGGGAACTCGTAGAAGGCCAGCAAGCTCTCTCGGTCCTTCTTCAGCGTCTCCGCCGCCTTCGGATATTTGGCCGCATAGATCGACACGAAACGATCGAACGCGGCATGGGCTTCGGCACGCGTCGCGGCCATCCAGATCGATTGCATGTCGGCCTTCGCGCGCGCCTGCTGCGACTTGGGCAGCGCGTTGAGCACGTTGCCCATCTTGTGAAACCAACAGCGCTGACCACGCGTTGTCGGAAACACTTCCTCCAGCGCCGCCCAGAAGCCCATCGCGCCGTCGCCGACCGCCAGCCGTGGACCCGCCTTCATACCGCGCTTTTTCAGGTCGAGCAACAGTTCCAGCCACGATGCTTTCGTCTCGCGATACCCATCGCCGATCGCCACGCGCTCTTTGCTCCCATCCGGCCTCACGCCGATGATTACGAGCAAGCATTGACCGTCCGAGTTCTCGCTGCGCAGCCCGGTGTGAATGCCGTCCACCCACCAGTACACATAGTGTGATTCCGACAAGTCCCGCTTGCTCCAGGCCGCATGATCTTCAGCCCATTGCGCCTTCAGCCGACTCACCACGTTGGCCGACAAGCCCTTGGCGTCATCGCCCACGAGCACCTTTAACGCTTCGCCCATGTCGCCCGTCGAAATACCCTTCAGATACAGCCACGGCAGGGCTGCGCTTACGCGGGGCGACTTCCTCACGTACGGCGGCACGATCGTCGAGTTGAACTTCACGCCGAATCCTGATCGATCACGCACCTTCGGCACCTTCACCTGAATCGGCCCGGCCGCCGTCAACACATCGCGTTCCGGCAAGTAGCCGTTGCGGACCACCGCACGCTGTCCATGCATGGTCTTGACGTTCGCGAACCGCTCCATCAGCTCTGCCAGCTCCGCTTCAATCGCTTGTTGAATCACTTGCCGTGCCCCTTGACGAACCAAATCGTCCAGCCCCAGCCCGGCGCCCAATAGACCGACAACTGCTTTTTCCGTATCCTTGCTCATGGTGGATGGTTTGTTGTTTGCTGGTTTCCGACTTCGACAATCAGATTCTCAGCTGAAACGTCCACCGCCTTCAACTTCCCGCCTCAACGCCCCCGTACACCAGATTCGACTTTAGCTCC
>NZ_JACHDI010000085.1:0-1432 GCF_014201025.1 Paraburkholderia sp. MM5384-R2 | reverse complement strand
AACTCGCTCGCCAGCAGGAACTTCTCGCCAGCGGGCAGCTTCGGCGTCTTGCCGATTCGCGCGATTTTCGCCTGCGACAGCGGCACGCTCGCATAGACGTTCAGGCCCGTTTGCTCCTCGATCTCCTGCGCGTCGGTCACGCCCCGATACAGCGCCGTACGCCCGAACGCCGCACCCACGCCCAGAATCAGCCCGCCCAACGCAGCATAGATAATCACCAGAAGCTTGTTCGGCTTGATCGGCTCTTTCGGCACCACCGGGTTATCGATCAACCGCACCGTTCCAACCTTGCCGGCGCGAACCAGTCTGAGCTGTTGCATGTTGTTCAGCATGCCGACGTAAAGCTCGTTGTTCACGTTCATGTCACGGGTCAGGCGCACCGCATTCTGCTCCAGGTCCGGCAACGCCTGTTCCTGCTGCGACAAGCTTCCGATCCTGCTGCTCAGCATGCCGATCTGCTGATCGATCGCCTGGATCGCGGGGTGACCCGGCGCGTAGATCGCGCCCATCTCCGCGCGCTTCTGCTTCAGTTCGAGCAGGCTGCGCTGCGTGGCGACGCTTTGATCCAGATAGGCCTTGCCCTGCTCACTCAGATTGAACACGCCCATGCGGTTGCGCATGTCGTTATAGCGTCCCTCGGCGCGCTCCAGGTCGCTCTTGAGTTGCGGCAGCTGCCCGCTCAGGAACGCAAGCGACTTCTCGGCTTCCGCTGCCTTGCGCTTCAGATTCTGGTCAACATACGCATTGCCGATTTCGGCGAGCGTGCTGGCCGTCAGCAGCCGCTCAGAGCCCATCAGCGACGCGCCGATGATGCCGCTGTCTTTACCCTTCTGCGAGACCGTCAGCCGGTTTTGCAGGCTTTCCACCGTCTTGTCGCGCGACTGTCTTTCCAGAATGAATTGCGTGCCCGGCCTTGCGTTCAGCGAATCGACCTGCAGCGTGATCGCGCCATCGGGCAGTTTCGTGTCGAGCTTTTCGCCCACGCGACCCTCGATCGGCTCGCTGAGATCCGACTGCTCCAGCCGGTAGCGTTCGCCCTCCAGAACCGTCAGAACGAACTTCTCGCCTTCGAATGCTTCCGGGACATCGAAGCTGGACACCTTGATCGCTTCATCGCCCCATGCATATCCGCCAAATCCAAAGATACCTGGCTCGGAAAGACTCCGGGCTTGCCGGCCCAACCAGTCTCCGATCAATGGAAAGCGCCTGGGCTTTGCGCTGACGTCGAGGTGCAGATCGTCGACGGCTTTTCCGACCACCATTCTCGACTGCAGGATTTCCATTTCAGCCGTCGCCTCTGTTTTGACGTCGAACATGTTGGAGACGTCGCCCAGCGGGCTTTTTGAATTGTTGGTCGGAATGCTGTCTTCAACCTGCACGAGAATATCGGCCTGGTACACCGACGGCGCGATAAACGCGTAGGCCACGCCCA
>NZ_JACHDI010000084.1:0-1443 GCF_014201025.1 Paraburkholderia sp. MM5384-R2 | reverse complement strand
GAAAGCCGACGGGAAACGGCTGAGACCTCTTGGAATTCCCTGCATGGTCGACAGAGCGCAACAGGCGCTTCATCTGCTTGCACTCGAACCTGTTGCAGAAACCATGGCGGATCCGAACTCTTATGGGTTCAGAGCCGCCCGCTCCACGGCCGACGCGATAGAACAGTGCTTTATCTCACTGGCCAGCAGCAATCGCGCGCAGTGGATTCTGGAGGCCGACATCCGGAGCTGCTTTGATGAAATTTCGCATGATTGGTTGGTCGCCCACATCCCAACGGACAAAGCGATACTGCGAAAGTGGTTGAAGGCTGGCTACCTTCACAACAGTGTCTTTCATTCGACGGAAGCGGGTACGCCTCAGGGCGGTATTATCTCGCCCACGTTGATGAACATGACTCTCGATGGGTTAGAACGAACACTTCTTGCGAAGTTCTGCAGAGGCGGCCGGAATCCGTCGAAGGTTAACGTCGTTCGATATGCAGATGACTTTGTTATCACTGGCGCGACGCGAGAAGTGCTGGAGGATGAAGTCATGCCGCTGGTCGTGCAGTTTCTTGCACAGCGGGGATTATCGCTGTCACGGGAGAAGACCCGGATCACGCATATCAACGATGGGTTCGATTTCCTGGGCATGAACGTTCGCAAGTACGACGGCAAGTTGTTGATCAAGCCAGCCAAAACGAGCGTTCAGCGCTTCATGCGGAAGCTTCGGGACATCGTGAAAGGCAATGCAACGCTAAGACACGATCGTCTGATCCGCCTGCTCAACCCAAAGATTCGCGGTTGGGCGGATTATTATCGGCATGTCGTGGCGAAGCGTACCTTTAACAAGGTTGCTCATGCGATTTGGCAATGTCTATGGCGTTGGGCGAAGCGCCGACACCCGCAGAAGAACTCGCACTGGGTACGTCGGAAGTACTTTCGAACCGTTGGCGCCCGCCAATGGGTCTTTGGTACGGCGACGGACAAAGTGCTCAGCGATGGAAAGCGTGAACTTCTGACGCTGTACGACATTGTCGGCACGCCAATCCGGCGGCACCGCAAGATCAAGGGTGCCGCAAACCCGTTCGACCCGCAGTGGGAAAGTTATTTCGAAGAGCGGTTGGGCTTCGCGATGATGGACTCGCTCAAGGGCCGGATGCGTCTGATCCGGTTGTGGCTCGATCAGCAGAGGTCCTGTCCGGTCTGTCGTCAAATGATCACGAAATCCAGTGGCTGGCGGCTGTACCACCTGGAGCGAAAGATCGATGGCGGTAAGGACACGATCAGCAACCTGACGATGCTTCACCCGGATTGCCATCGGGCCGCGCGTGCCCTCGGACTCTCAGTAGTGAAACCGGCCTCGGCAATGGGGCTTTGAAAGGCTTGAGCCGTGTGCTGGGAAACTCGCATGCACGGTTCTTAGGGGGCGGCGGTGCAGTAATGCACCGCTGCTACCCGACC
>NZ_JACHDI010000083.1:0-1548 GCF_014201025.1 Paraburkholderia sp. MM5384-R2 | reverse complement strand
GTAGGCAGTATGACTTCCTGCGGGACAGAGGCTGGCCTGCCGCAACGGAATCAAACGCGGGTTAGCATTGCTGTCAGAGCCGCACGGTGCGGACGTGCCGCACCCGGCGATTTCCGACGCGGAGGCCAGCATGAAGCACGATAGCACTCTTTACGTGGGTCTTGATGTTCATAAGGATTCGATCACGGTCGCCTATGCCATTGGTTCGGGCGAGGTTGAACTGCTCGGCAAGATCGGTACTACGCAGGCCGACGTGGAACGGTTGTGCAAGAGACTGCAATCTAAAGCGCGATGCGTCAGCATCGTCTACGAAGCCGGTCCGTGCGGATATGGGCTTTACCGGCAGCTTGTCCAGAAAGAATTCCAGTGCATGGTCTGCGCGCCCTCGCTGATTCCCCGCAAGCCAGGTGAGCACATCAAGACTGACAGACGTGATGCCATCAAGCTCGTCCGATCGCTGCGTGCCGGCGACCTGTCGGCCGTATACGTCCCCAGCATCGACGATGAAGCATTCCGGGATCTGGCCCGCGCATGGGTGATTGCCAAGGACGACCTCAAGCGTGCACGGCAACGGGTAAAAGCCTTTCTGCTGTCGCACGGCGTGCGCTACACCGGCTCTGCCGACTGGGGGCCGGCGCACCGACGCTGGCTGAGCGCATACAGCTTCGACAGTGCGTGGCAGCAGTTTGCGTTTGAAGAGCTACGTCGCGCGATCGAAGACCGGCTCGCCCAATGTGACCGGCTGGAGTCCGCGCTGCGTGAGGCAGTCGTCAACTGGCGCTTCTATCCCGCCGTCCTGGGCCTGCAGGCAATGCGCGGTGTCCAGTTCACCACGGCAGTGGGCATGCTCGCCGAGCTGGGCGATCTCTCACGCTTCGTGCACCCACGCCAGTTGATGGCGTGGCTCGGGGTGACGCCGTCCGAGCACTCATCGGGCGGCAAGCGTCGTCAGGGCAGCATCACTAAAAGCGGCAACAGTTATGCAAGAAAGCTGCTAGTTGAAGCTGCATGGAGCTATCGCCACCCTGCGCGTGTGAGCCCCGATATTCAGCGTCGTCACGAAGGTCTGCCTAAACCGATTGTAGATCGAGCCTGGGACGCACAGGTGCGCTTGTGCCGACGCTATCGCAAACTCGTCGCGCGCGGCAAGCAGAAGAATATCGCCGTAGTCGCAGTTGCCCGTGAACTCAGCGGATTCATCTGGGACATCTGCCGGCTCTCCTTGTCGCTGGCCATACCGCGCGAGACACAGATGCCATGATGTACAGCAATGCCCTGCGTCTGCATCCACCGTAACGACACGTGCAGGAGTTTCCTGAAGGCGGCGTAGCCCGGCACACGAGTAACCCGCGACCAGGGTAGGCAACGGATCTCATCCGAATTGCGGTGGTAGGTAGCGGAAGGCTCATTGGGCGGACATCTGTAATGCGGTAGCCAATCCGCGGATATCAGCTTGATCCACCGTCGAGATTTACTGCTACGTCGCCCTCAGGAAATTCAAACATCGAAAACACAGAACCGATCATATTGACACGAGAAGTCATATCA
>NZ_JACHDI010000082.1:0-1554 GCF_014201025.1 Paraburkholderia sp. MM5384-R2 | reverse complement strand
TCACCTTCTCACACGACGTCGGCAAGGCAACATTGCGACAACAGAAAACCACATTTGTGCTTGCGCTCAATGGGGAAGCCCTTGTAGTAGCCTTAACGCCATCGGCGGTCAGCCATCAGATTGCCAACCTCGAATCCACGGTCGGAAGGGCCCTGTTCACGAGATTGGGGCGGGGACTCGTCCTGACGCCGACCGGTCAGCAATATCTGGCCGATGTCACCGGATCGCTCGCCGATCTGAGCCGCGCAACCGAGCGCGCATCGAGCGAGTCGGGCGTGGAGATCCTTCGCATTCATTCGAGTCCCAGCTTCGGACTAATGTGGTTGCTGCCGCGCCTCGCTTCATTTCAGGAAGCGAACGGCGACATTCAGTTGAATCTGGCGTGCTCATATGAAGATGTTTCATTCACGTCCGGCTACTACGATGTCGACGTGCGACACGGCTATGCGCATTGGACCGACGGCGAGATCAAAACGCTTCGCAATGAATTCATCGCGCCTCTTGCATCGGAGGAATACCTGAGAAAATTTCCGGTGCGCACTCCCGACGACCTGCACGAGCGTCGCCTGATCTTCTCGGAGACTCCGCTCGTGCAGTGGAAGCAATGGTTCGGAAAGTTCGGCGTCGCGGTGTCCCACAGGGCATACGATTTCGCATTCGACCGTTCGTACATGTCGCTGGAAGCCGCGGCGCTGGGACACGGCATCGCGCTCGAAAGCACGATGCTCGCATCGGTCCATCTCAAACGAGGGTCGCTGGTCCCGGTTTTCGATCGCAAGTATACGGTCGAGGTCAGCGCTCATCACCTCGTTTACCCTTCCCAAAACGCGGATCTGCCGCGTGTCGCCAGGTTTCTCGCCTGGGCCGAGCACGAAGTCAGCCGGGACTCAACGGCGCGCTAGCCCATGCCGGTCGGGCGCTGGCGCCGAGGGTTCGATCCCAGGCGCTGACCTCCTTCCCACCAGCAACTCAGCGCCGCCGCGATACCTGAAAATTCGTCAGCAATAGTTGAGCAGGACTGCATTGATCGAGATGGTTGAAAGCGCTGAAACTGCGTCTACCAACTAACACGATCAATGGAGACAAACATGTTGCTTGACAGCAAAGTGGTAATCGTCACGGGTGCAGCTTCGCCGCGCGGTATCGGCAAGGCGACCGCAAAAGCACTAGCTGCACAGGGCGCGCGAGTGGTGATTCTGGACCTCCGCAAGGAAGACGCGGAGAGCGCTGCGCGTGACCTCGGCGAAGGGCACCTTGGCCTCGCCTGCGATGTGACCGATAAGGCCGCATGCGTTGCTGCCGCGAGGGCGGCCGTCGGGAAGTACGGCCGCGTTGATGGATTAATTAATAACGCAGGTATCACCCAGCCTTTGAAGACGATGGACATCGGACCGGACAACTTCGATGCGATCATCGATGTAAACCTGCGTGGGACGCTCTACATGTCGCAAGCGGTCATTTGTTACGTCCCGGTCTAAATTAGGTTTGTCATCGCGAGCTATGTGGCGTGAGATTGCGAGGGGCGTCGCGCACTAAACGAGGAATGGAATGGGC
>NZ_JACHDI010000081.1:0-1623 GCF_014201025.1 Paraburkholderia sp. MM5384-R2 | reverse complement strand
TGTATAACCTTTCATGATTTAGATCGGCATCGCCCCCAAGCATGAAAGCTCCTTAAGGCAGAGAATCAGCGGTGGTGCACAGGACACCAAAGACCGCAATCTCAATGGTGGCCCGACCCCGTGTATAACCAGGCCTACCCGAACTGGCCCGCACCCCCAACAGTTGCGCGGTTTGTCGCCGCAGCACGAACGGTAAAGAGACCCAGACTGACTGAGTCTGAGGCGTTTTCCAGTTCATCGATGCCCTGTGCGCCGCTTTTATTTTAGCCACAGGAGAGTGACATGGAAGGACTGTCCCCACTCTACCGACGCGTTGCCGGCATCGATGTCCACAAGATGCTGCACGTTGTCACGGCCGTCATTGAACGCCCTGACGGCACCATCGAACAGCAAAGCCGTGAATTCGGCGGTTTCAAGCGCGATTGCCGCGCCCTGACGAGCTGGCTTCTTGAGCTGAACGTCGAACTCGTTGTCATGGAGAGCACCGGCATCTACTGGAAGAGTATCTATGCCCATCTGGAACGCGCCGGCATCCAGGCCTGGGTCGCCAATGCGCATTTCGTCAAGCATGTCCCGGGCAGGAAAACGGATATGAACGATTCACAGTGGCTCGCGGTGCTGGCCCGTTTCGGGCTGGTGCGCGCCAGCTTCATCCCGCCCCAGGATTTGCGCGAGCTGCGCCTAGTGTCTCGTTACCGGCGTAAGCTCACTGCCATGCGCGCCAGTGAAATCAACCGGCTTCATAAAATCCTCGACGATGGCGGAATCAAACTTGGCGGCATCGTCAGTGACCTCAACGGTTTGTCGGCACGCGAGATGGTAGCCGGCCTGATCGAAGGCAGATCGATCACCGCACTGCTCGATATGGCACGCGGCAGACTCAAACCCAGACGCGACGATCTGCAAGCCGCCCTCGATGGCGATCTGACGGCGCGGCACCGATTCATTCTCGGACATATTCACGAGCACATTGCAATACTCGAGCGTAGTCTGGCCGAACTCGACGCCTATATCCTTACCGCCATGGCTCCCTACCAATGGGCGCATCGCCTGCTGCAAACTGTACCTGGCATCGACCAGATTGCGAGCGCCCTGATTCTGATCGAAATCGGCGACGACATGACCCGCTTCGGGAATGCCGACCGCATTGCTGCATGGGCGGCACTTTGTCCCGGAAACAACGAATCGGCTGGCAAACGCAAATCAGGGCGAACCGGAAAAGGCAGTTCAGTCATCCGCTACATCATGTGTGAATGCGCCAACTCGGCGTGGAAAACCAGGAGCTCGCTGGCAGCCAAATATAGAAGCCTGATGATGCGCAAGACGCACAAAAAGGCGATCATCGCTCTGGCTCACAAAATGATACGGTTGATCTTCCTGCTACTGACACGCAAAGTCGCCTATCACGACCCGCAGATCGACTATCAGGCCATCAGCGCGAAGAAAAACGCGCCACGCTGGATCAAGCAATTGAAGGCGATCGGCCAATGGCCGGATGAGGCGTCTGCCTCGGTCACCACCTAACGATCGCCACAACGAGGGGTCGGGCATGGCGATATTTTTACTCGCGGGCCACGCGAGCGGGCATGTGCGCGCCCGTGTTACCCAGCTTTCACGGTAACG
>NZ_JACHDI010000080.1:0-1855 GCF_014201025.1 Paraburkholderia sp. MM5384-R2 | reverse complement strand
CAATCGGCATAGGGGGTAGCCAAGAGGCTACGCCCCTGCCACACCACCCGGCATGCGGGTCCGCACCGGGCGGTTCGGGAAGTTGAGGTCAGGAGAGACGGGGTAAGCCGAGTCGGTCAAACCATGCAATGGGCAGCACGCTGTTGAGCAACTTGCCGCTGTTGCGCCACCAGCGATGGCTGTTGGCCGCTACCTGTCGCGCAACATCATGGGTCGCACCCAGTGCGCGCAGCTCCCGATACATGGTCGTGCCGTGCTTCCAGTGCTTCAACTGGATCGCGCGCAGGCGATGGCGCACCCATTCGTCCAGTTCGCGCATCACGCCCGGCGTCTGCGCCAGACGGAAGTAGCCCTTCCAGCCCAGCAGGTAGGGGCGCAGCTTCTCCACCACCTGCGCCAGACTACGACCGCCCCGGCGTGTCAGTTCCCGCACGCGCTGCTTGAACGTGGCCAGTGGTTTGACTGCCACCTTGCGCTTGATCGCACGCCCCGCCGCTACCCAGAAGCTGTAGCCCAGGAACTTGCGACCGAACACGCTTGCCACCGCGCTTTTGGCTTCGTTGATCTTCAGGCGTAACCGCCCGTACTGCCGTCGCAACAGCGCCATCACCCGTTCACCCGCACGGCGTGAGCGAACGTACACGTTCGCATCGTCGGCGTAGCGCACGAAGCAGTGCCCCCGTCGCTCCAGTTCCTTGTCCACCTCATCGAGCAGCACATTCGCCAGCAACGGTGAGAGCGGACCGCCCTGGGGCGCCCCCTCGTGCCGCTCCTGCACCACGCCATCGCCCATCACGCCCGCATTCAGGTACGCCCGGATCAGCCGGATGACGCCCGGGTCTCCGATACGCTTCTGCAGCCGGTCGATGAGAATGTCGTGATTGACCCGGTCAAAGAACTTTTCCAGGTCGACGTCCACCACGACCCGCCGACCCGACTGCACGTACGACTGCGCGGCCAGCACCGCGTCGTGCGCACGCCGCCCTGGCCGGAAGCCGTAGCTGTGCTCGCTAAAGGTGGGGTCCAGTACCGGTTGCAGTACCTGCAGCAACGCCTGCTGGATCAGCCGGTCCGTCACCGTCGGGATGCCCAGCTCGCGCTCGCCACCATCCGGTTTCGGGATCGTCACCCGTCGCACCGGCATCGGCCGGTACGTCCCCCGCAGCAGTTGCTCCCGTATTGCCGGCCACGCTGTCACCAGATGTCGCGCAGTCTGGTCAATGTCCAGCCCGTCAACACCCGGCGCACCCTTGTTGGCCCGCACCCGTTTGAGCGCCTGCAGCAGGTTCTCTCTCGTCAGCGCTGCCGAGAGCAGCGCTGACCCTGTGCTCTTCGTCTCACACCGCGAGCCCCAGGCTTCGTCGCTCACGGCTTCACGCGCAGCTTCACCGCGCGCCGCCACCGCTTGCCCCGCTCGCGCGGGCATCTGACGCCTTGCCTGTTGCGTCGGCATGTCGTTGAACACTCCTTCCCGTTCGGTCCTTCGCCACCAGCTTCAGCCTCGCCGGCCTGTCCTGTGGCTACTATGACCTCTGCTGAGACCTCGCTCCGGTTCAGCACCGTCGCCTTTTCAGGCATGAGGCGAGGCGTCCCCAGGTAAGAACGCACTCCTTCATCGCACAACCGCTGCATTTACGCCACGTCGCCTTGGTCACGGGAGCTTCGCGGTTTCCAGCCCGCTCGCCCTGCTTGGCAGCGCCTTCTATGCAGTTCTTGTTCATCGGCTCGCGATTTACGCTCCACGCTTCCTTCCCACACTCGGTCGCCCTCATGCAGTTGCGCTTCACTTCATTCGCTGTGACCAGCTTATGGCGGGACTTGCACCCGCAGGAGTGCGCCCATGCTGGGCGCACTG
>NZ_JACHDI010000079.1:0-1858 GCF_014201025.1 Paraburkholderia sp. MM5384-R2 | reverse complement strand
ATGGGGCTTTGAAAGGCTTGAGCCGTGTGCTGGGAAACTCGCATGCACGGTTCTTAGGGGGCGGCGGTGCAGTAATGCACCGCTGCTACCCGACCATAACAGCAGGGTTTCGAGGCAATACTGGTCCAATTACTGTCTGCACCACCGCTCACGGTGTCCGCGCCGGCAGTGACCGGTCAGCCAGGCGCGCGATCATATTGCTTTTAAGCATAACTAACGATAGTTGTTGCAGCTGACTCAACCTTCAGCAGGCTCCGATCCTTGAACCGATCGCCGCATCCAGGTCCGGCGTGTGACGTACCGGTAGAAAACGGCATGGTCGACTATCAACCGGACATGCGGTCACCCCGAAAGCATGGTGCCTCGACAGTCAGCCGCACGACAGCGGCAGACGTACGCCCGGGTAATTCCAGCCGTCCGGGGGCCTTCGATCTGTAACTGATAGTCGATGTAAAGCTCAGAGCCTTTTCCGATGGGTCGGATCGTGCGGATGAAGACTCGCTCCCCCGCCTGTTCGGCCTCGCAGTTAGGAAAGCAACTGTGATTGAGCCATCTGGCAGAGTTTCCTCTCTGCCCACCGTCAATCACCCGACCATCGTCGAGCCCGAAGAAGAAAGTGTGACCCCGCTCGGCGGCGGAGCGTTCATAGGCCCGCTGGGCGCGCCTCCGCGAGACGAGCGTGCCCTTATATTCGAGAATCAATGTTCCGGTTTTGATATTGGCGAGTGCGAAGACGCCACGACCATGCACGGGGGAACTGCGAACGACGATACGGCGCATACGGGTATATTTGACGATACGGACAATAAGCGGACGGATTCGCGGACGGACGCCGCTTCGCCATAATGGGGCAGTCATAAACCGCTGTCACGCCCATGGCCGGTTCACCTGTCCGCGCAGCCAGAAAAGGCAGGCCAGTGCGCGATACCCCTCTGCTATCGGAACCGCCTGGTCGACGCGCCCGGCGAAGCGAGGGGCAGCGTGTGATGCGCTGCCCGAGCCACACCGGCGATGCCGGACGCCGCGCGGATGTGAAGTGGATCAATCTGCCGCTGCGCGACCGCCAGCGGTCCGGGTGCCCTGCGCGGTGTCCGGTCCGGGCAAAGGTCCAGCCCGGCAATTACCGGTTGACCGCCGCCTTGAACGCCTTGCCGGCGGTGAACTTCACCGTCTTCGCTGGGGAACCTGGATCTTTGCACCTGTCGCCGGGTTGCAGCCCACGCGCGCGGCGCGCGCGCCGGTCGAAGACGAGCCAACACCGACCAGCAGGACGGACTCGCCCTGCGTGGCGGCATCCGTGACCGCTGCGATGAACGCGGGGATCGCGTCAACCGTTGCGGCGTAGCTTTCACCTGTCGCGGCGGTGACCTCGACCGGTTCCTGTCTGTTCAGTGATGCTCCCCCGTTGAACGATGCCGTCACCCTGCCGGTCGCCGCGCGCCCGCGCCACGGCTCAAGCAACGGGCGTGAAAAGTATTGCCCGCGGGCGGGCGCATTGCCTAACATGTAGAGGTGGCTCGTGCTAATAGCGCGTGGCCGCAAAACGGAGCACAGGCGGGGCTGGCGGGAGACTGGCCGCCCGTCTGTGCTCCGCCACGACGGGTCCGCGACGGGTGCGGGCCGTTTTTTTGTCGGCTTCAATGGTGTCAGGTCGTTCGCCGACCCACTCCGGTCAGGCAACTTTCTCTAAACCAGTCAGTCAGCCAAACTCAGGTTTTGCAAACGGGAGTGCCACTAACCGGCCGTTGGCGACCTCACCCAATCGTTAAGGCTACTACAAGGGCTTCCCCATTGAGCGCAAGCACAAATGTGGTTTTCTGTTGTCGCAATGTTGCCTTGCCGACGTCGTGTGAGAAGG
>NZ_JACHDI010000078.1:0-1860 GCF_014201025.1 Paraburkholderia sp. MM5384-R2 | reverse complement strand
TGGTGAGTAGGCCCGGGGAGTCCCACCCCGAGCCTCTCGCAGAACCGTACGTGACACTCTCGCGTCATACGGCTCCCGTTATCCAACCTTTGATCCGGCGACACGCCAATGATGGAACAACGTTGGGCTGGCGACCTGCATCTTGCGCACCCACTCCACACTGCGTCGATGGCGACCGTGAAGAGTCTTGTACTTTCGCCGCGCCCAACGTTCAAGCGCACGGTCGATGTGCTGAAAGAAGCGAAGCATGGCCGTCTGGTAAAACGCACCATAGTAGTTCCACCATCCTTGTATCACTGGGTTGTATAGCATCGCCAGGTCGGCAAGCGTGACATGGGTCTGTCTATTCAGCCGCCACCTTCGCACAGTCTGCCGCATCCGCTTCAAGGCGTCCTTACACGCTCCCGGAAGGAAGCTGGTAAATAGCCTGTTGTGTTGGCTATACGCCTTCCGCGGCCGGAAAGTGAAGCCGAGGAACGTAAAGCTGACCTGCGGATGGTTCTCGGTACGATTGCTGTCCTTGCAATACACGACCTTCGATTTCTCGGGATGCATCGTCAGCCCACACTCCGCCAACCGTGATTCGATGGACCGCATCACGTATTCCGCCTGCTTTTGGCTACGGCAGTGAACCACCGCGTCGTCTGCATAGCGGGCAAACGGGCAGTTTGGACTGTTGCGTTGCATCCAGTTGTCGAATGCGTAATGCATGAACAGGTTCATCAAGATAGGACTGACCACCCCGCCCTGCGGTGTGCCGCGCTCCCGTGGTAGACGCGTGCCTTCCTCCGTCTCGAACGGTGCGACCAGCCACCGCTCGATGTACAGAAGAATCCAGTTTTCCTTGATGTGGGCGCGCACCGCCTTCATCAGCAGCCCGTGATCGATTTGATCGAAGGCCGCCTTGATATCAAACTCCACCACCCAGTCGTATCGCCAACAGCGTTCGCGAGTAATTGCGACGGCCTGCTTCGCTGATCGTCCTGGCCGATACCCATAAGAGTCCGGATGGAAGATCGCGTCGAGATCCGGCTCGATGATAAGTTTGACCACGGTCTGCGCGACACGGTCCGTGACCGTGGGCACACCCAGCTTTCTCGTGCCTCCCGATGCTTTGGGAATCTCCACCTGCTTGACCGGGGGTGGCAGGTATGATCCCGACGACATCCGGTTCCACAGCTTGTACAGATTCTTCGACAGGTTCTGCTCGAACTCGGCGATGGTTTCATCGTCGATGCCTGCAGCCCCACGGTTGGCCTTGACCTGCTGGTATGCCTCCCATACTGTGCGCTTCGCAATGCTATAAGGTTTCGCCGCAGTCACGCTGTTCATCCCCGTAGGTTGACAACGTTTATCGGCAGGATAACGTCACCCCTTCGCTCCACACCCATTACAGGCGCTTCCCCGCTACTACGGGTGACTCCGCCCCTTGGTCCAGCATCGGTATTCTTCCTCATGGTTTCTGCCATTTGTCATTTCCCTTCGCATCTGGAACAAGGTTCTCACGTTCCGTACCAAAGCCTGTATTGAGATCATGCCGCCTATACACCGGCTGCCATCGGGCCCGTAAGCAGGTATCGTCCCGATTTGTCCTGAAGCCAATGGTCTACCTCAGTTTCGACAGCGCCTTTGGGCATAACGATGCGTCATCGGACGGTTTGCTTTCGCTCATCTTCTCAATACGTACCTGCCACCCTCAGCGGGTGACTTTTCCACAGTCGCTCACCACCACGCCTTTTGAACGCAGCAGCACCGGGCGGTTTGAAGTCTGCTCCTGCAAGCCAACTCCGGAAGGCCTTCTTCCATCTTCAGTACAGCATCCCAAGCTTGCGCTCAGGTTCGTGACACACACCACTGCTG
>NZ_JACHDI010000077.1:0-1871 GCF_014201025.1 Paraburkholderia sp. MM5384-R2 | reverse complement strand
GATCGGGATAGGGGCAGGCCTCGCGGCCCGACCCCTCCCACACCACCGTGCGTACGGGTCCGTACACGGCGGTTCGGATCGGTTGATCGACTATGGCCTTAGTGATGGAAGCCCCAGCGAGCGAAGGTAACGGTTTGACAGGGCGATGCCCAGCGCGGGACTGCAACTCAGCCGCCACGCATCGTGTGGCGAACCGACCGTCTGGGCAGCAAGGTTTCGGCTGACGCCGCGTACTGTCAGCTCCCGGAATCTTGTGCGGCCCCGTTTCCACTGCTTCCAGAAGAAGCAGCGGATGCGGCGGCGTATCCATTCATCCAGGCGTTGCAGAACGCTGGGCGTTTCGCAGAAACCGAAGTAGCCCCGCCACCCGGCCAGATAACGTTTCAGCGCGCCGATCATCTGGTCGACGCTGACCCCGCGCGTGCGTTGAGTCAATTCCCGGATGCGCTCCTTGAGGCGGGACAGCGCCTTGGGCGCAATACGCCGTTTGACCTTGTCCCGATCCGAGAAGGTGAACCCCAGAAACTTCCGCGTGTGTGGCCGTGCGACCGCGCTCTTGGTCTCGTTGACCGTCAGCTTCAGCCTGCCGGCGAGGAAGGCCTTCAGCCCCGCCATCACACGCTGGCCCGCGCGTTCGCTGCGTACGTAGACGTTACAGTCGTCAGCGTACCTCGCGAAACGCAGCCCGCGTCGCTCAAGCTCCCGGTCAAGATCGTCGAGCATCAGATTGGATAATAGCGGGGACAGGGGACCACCCTGGGGCGTGCCCTCGTCCGTCGCACCAACCAGCCCGTGCTCCATCACACCCGCCGTCAGGAAGGAGCGGACCAGCTTCAGCATTCGCTTGTCGCTGACTCGCTTTGCCACCCGACTCATCAGGATGTCGTGGCTCACGCGATCGAAGAATTTCTCCAGATCCAGATCTACAACCCATCGGTACCCCGACTGGATGTAGCTTTGCGCCTGCGCCACGGCCTGATGTGCCGAGCGGCCCGGACGGAAGCCGTAGCTGGACTCCGAGAACGTCGGGTCCCACTGCCTTTGCAACACCTGCAAGACCGCCTGCTGGACAAATCGATCAAGCGCAGAGGGGATGCCGAGCTTGCGCACGCCACCACCATCCGGCTTGGGTATCTCGACCCGTCTCACAGGTTGAGGCTTGTATGTGCCGTTCAGCAGCGTGGCCCGTATCGACGGCCAATGCTCCCGCAGGTACGCCGGTAATGCCTGAACGGTCATCCCGTCCACGCCCGGTGCGCCCTTGTTCGCTTTCACACGCTTCAACGCCTGCTTCAGGTTCCCCCTTTCGCAGACTTCTTCCATCAGTCGGTCATATGCCCACGGGCTTTCAGACTCGGGGTTCGCCGCCATAGGTTCAGCCCCTCCACCAGCAGCCATCGGGGCTTCACCCCTGCTTCCGCTGTCGAGGACGCGATGCGTTTTCTGCTGCTCTCCCATGTCGAGTTCTCCGGCTTACTCGCCGCTCCTTTCCGTTCGGGCCTTCAGGCGTCGCCGCCCTAATATGCCCTCTGCTGACTCCTGCACGGTGGTCAACGGCCCTTGCGAGCCGCTCAGTCCTGATTCCAGGACGCCATGCAGGCCTCCCGAGGTAAGCGCAACCGCCTTCACCACACACCTGCCAGATCTACCACCCCAGCCCTTGATGGCTATGGACTTCGCAATCAATTGCTTGCTCGTCCGGCTAGGTAGGCCTCGCATCTGGTTTCTGTTCGTCAGGTCATGGCTTTGCTACACGCTTCCTTCAGACCCCGCCTCACGACGACGCCCTTGCGTTTCGCTAGTCCTTCACCACCATCAGGTTGGACAGGGGACTCACACCCCCAAGCTGTTGCGCATGCTCGGCGCACAAT
>NZ_JACHDI010000076.1:0-1911 GCF_014201025.1 Paraburkholderia sp. MM5384-R2 | reverse complement strand
ATGGGGCTTTGAAAGGCTTGAGCCGTGTGCTGGGAAACTCGCATGCACGGTTCTTAGGGGGCGGCGGTGCAGTAATGCACCGCTGCTACCCGACCTAAAGGTACCTGTTTTTACGCTAAACTCCGGGGGATGAAAACGCGCCTCACCCTGCCCTCCGCGCCTGCTGCTGACGCTGAATCCTCTGCATCCGGTTTTCCCGGTGCCGACGAGCTTGCCGTGCTGCGCGCGTGGTACGCCGGCGTGTCCGTGCGGCAGGCCGTGGCGCGTTACCTGCCCTCCGCACTCGGTGACGGGAAATCGGCGCGCGGCGTCCTCGGGCGCATCCGCAGCAAGCTGCTGGACGTTGCGCGCGCGGCCCATCGCGACGATCTCGTCGCACTCCTCACTCATCCTGTAGCGGGACGCGAGCAGCAAGCGAAAGGCGTGGCGCAGGCGATCGATGCGCTGCGCACGGCGCGCTCTCCGGAACCGCAGATCGCCGACGACATCGCGCAGTGGTTTTCCCCGCGCGCGGTGCGCGTACTGCACGCGCACGGCATCACGACGCTCGCCGATCTCACGGTGCGCATTCCGCGCCGGCGCCAGTGGTGGAAGGCTGTGCCGGGGCTCGGCGTGGCGAGCGCCCGTTCGATCGAGGCGTTCTTCGCCGCCTGGCCCGCGCTCACGGACAGGGCGCGTGGGCTGGTGGTCGCGAGCCAGCGCGGCGACATCGTGCGGTGGGAAACCCTCAAATTGCCGCACGAGGTCGACGGCTCCGCCGGCACGTTCCGCGCACCGCCCGCCACCTGCACGCTTGACGCGTCCAACGACTACGAGGCCGTGCAGACGTGGCTGTCCCTGCACGAGTCGCCCGCCACGCAGCGGACCTACCGCAAGGAAGCCGAGCGGCTGATCCTCTGGGCCATCGTCGAACGCGGCCGCGCGCTGTCGTCGCTCACGACCGAAGACGCGATCGCGTACCGGACGTTCCTGCGCCATCCGGCGCCGCGGGGACGCTGGATCGGCCCGGTGCGCCCCCGCACGTCACCGGACTGGCGGCCGTTTAACGGCACCCTCTCGGCGCGCTCGGTCGCGCACGCGCTGTCGATTCTCGGCGCCCTGTTCCGCTGGCTGGTCGAACAGCGCTACATGCTGGCCAATCCGTTTGCGGGCATCAAGGTGCGCGGCGGCAGGACGGCATCGACGCTCGACGCGTCGCGCGCCTTTACCGACGGGGAATGGGCGCTGGTACGTACGATGGCCGAGGGGCTGGAATGGTCTCACGGCTGGACGGTTCCGGCCGCGCAGCGCTTGCGGTTCCTGCTCGATTTCGGCTTTGCGACGGGTTTGCGCGCGAGTGAGCTGGTCGGCGCGACGCTCGGCCACGTCGAGACGGACGCACGCGGCGAGCACTGGCTGCGCGTCACCGGCAAAGGCGGCAAGATCGCACGGGTGGCGCTGCCGCCGCTCGCGTGGGACGCGCTGGTCCGCTATCTGGCCGGGCGCCAGTTGCCAACTACTACGGCGCGCTGGCGGCCGGACACACCGGTCATCGGCAGCCTGGAAGCAGACAGTGACACGGCCATCAGCAGTGTGCGGCTGTGGAGCGTGCTTGAGCGCTTTCTCGTCCTTGCCGCCAATGCCATCGAGACCGATCACCCGCCGCTCGCGGAGAAGCTGCGCCGCGCGAGCCCCCACTGGTTGCGGCACACTCACGCTACCCACGCGCTCGGCCACGGCGCCGAACTCACCACGGTGCGCGACAACCTGCGGCACGCTTCCGTCTCCACGACCTCGATTTATTACCGGCCGTAGATCTTTATGTAGCGTAGCAACATCAAACGCTTCGTGAGCAAGGCGTCTTGTTTGAATTACTGCACATAAGGTTTCATGATGGGCTCCTGGCGGCCATCGGGATCGCCTTTGTGAGGA
>NZ_JACHDI010000075.1:0-2009 GCF_014201025.1 Paraburkholderia sp. MM5384-R2 | reverse complement strand
CCGCTCGCGCGAGCCGTCTTCGCGTTCCACAACCGCAAACGCGATCGCGTGAAGCTTCTGCTTTATGACCGGGCCGGATTCTGGCTCCTGTTGAACTAGCTGGATTCATACTGCAACTCCTATTCGCGGATCAGAGGGTTTTAGATGCTACGCTCGATCGCGCCACTTTCGCGCGGTCAGTGAGTCGATCCCATCGGCTGCTGTGTTTTGTTGGCGGGTCGGAATCCGGGACTTCATAGAGAAACGCATAATCGTTATAGGCGTGTCGTTTGACGAGGCCGTATTCGACCCACCTGATGAGCGTTGCGACGTGAATTCCAAGGCGGCTCGCAGCTTGCTCCTTCGTCAACATGCCTCGTTCCCGCAACCTATCGCGACAGGATCGAAGTCCGTTTCGCTGTGCGATGTATGAGACGCGCAGTGCGTCGAACCGAATGTTGCTCTTACCTGGACGGACACAACCGCCGGGACGGATACCCCGATCATTAAGGAGCTGCGCAATCTGAGAGCACGTATGGTCATCGAGAAGCTTGTCGATGAGCTCCAGGACCTCTGGCTGGGTTTTGACATGTTGTGCAGATGTTTTGGGATTCTGCGCCGTGAGCGTTTCAGTCTTGCCGGCCTTGAAGCGAACGTGAATCTTTGTTGTCCCTTCGTCTGGAAGTTTGACCAGTGTGACGTCCTCGACGATGTAGGCTAGCAGCCGCTTCCGCTCTCGATTCGCCAGCGATGGATCACGCCAAAGTGTTTTGAAGTCCGCCGTCATTGCTATGAGCCGGTCGCGGATCGCATCGTCGAGTATGAGACGTTCCTGCTGCTGGCTACGCTCCCTTTGTTCCTTCGCATCGGCCAATGTGCGCAACTTATCGTTCCATTCCTGCTCGAGGGTGTCGGCAACCAGCCGGTTGTTCGGGTCGACCAGCATGAACCGCCGTTGTGCAAGATCTGCGTCGAACTGGGCGCGTTCGATTGCGCGCAGACGTAACCGGTCGGCTTCATCGTGGCGGGCTTCGATCTCCCTGCGAATCTCACACGCCAACTCAACCGCCGCCGGAGTCATCGATGCGACGACCAGCGCACCAACTGCTTCATCGATCGGTGCTCCGGCAATCGACTGGCAGGTAGGTTCTCCATGAGCGCCTTGTGCTCGGTCGCAGACATACCAGGCTTCCTGTCGTCCGCGTCGCGTAGCGTACCGAAGCCGGAGATACCGGCCACAACGTCCGCAGACGGCGCGGCCCTGCAGTAGAGCAGCTCCCTCGCGTGGTGGCGACGATCGCGCAACTTTGTACCCGCGACCATTCGTCTCCAGAACCGTAAGGCTCTGCTGGAATTGCTCCCACGTAATGTATCCAGGATGTGCGTCCGGGATACAGGCAAGCCCGTCATTGCGATCACGCTTTCTCGGTACTTTCCGTCCGTCAGCAAGTCTTCGATAATGCCGCCGGCCGTAGGCGTAAGCACCGGCGTAGCGCGGATTGTTTAGCATCCGAAGTGCCGTCGACGCGGTGAGGTGCTGGAAGACCAGGAACTTCGCGTTGCGCATACGGGACGGAAACAGGAGGCCTTCCTTCTTGAAGACCTTGACTGTCTGGCTGGCAGAGCCGACTCGCAAGAACGTCTCAAAGAAGTATGTGATGGTCTCTCGGACCTGGGAACCGGGTCAAGCACTACGTTACCAAGGTCGTCGTACACGAAGCCGGTCGGTAGCAGGCACCGATACTCACCTCGATTGACCTTGTTCAGAATTCCCCCTCGTAGTCGCGCTTTAAGAACATTGACGTTGCCCGCGAATTTCGGATCCCTTAACTGAGCGGAGATTATGCCACTCGTTTGTTCTGGGCGGCGTACCAGTCCTGCTCGAATTGCATCGGGCTGACGTAGCCCAACGTCGAGTGCAAGCGCGAATGATTGTACAAGCCGGCAACACAACGCCCATATCAGCGAGTCAAGGGAAGTTCTGTATCGTTGGCATCCGTGGTACGGGCACACGGTATGGATTTTCACCA
>NZ_JACHDI010000074.1:0-2631 GCF_014201025.1 Paraburkholderia sp. MM5384-R2 | reverse complement strand
TACAAGTATGTTTCATACTGCCCAACCTCGCTATGTGCTTGATAAATCTAGAGAGCCCTGTTGTGCCATTGGTTTTGTGGGGTATCCGCGCCGTGCACGTGCCCTGGCCACGAGTTCGGAGACGGCATCCCCGCCCAGTGAATTGCGATTGAAGATCCACGGACCATTGGGCAACGGATGCTCGGCTACGATTTCGTTGCGCTCGACCGCAAGCCTGAGCGTTCCGGGGCTCACGCCGACGAACGCCGCAGCCTCGGTCAACGTCATCCAACCTTCAGCGGCACGTCGCTCGCTCGAATAGACAGGGATCTGATGGTGGCTACGCAACGCGGTGACTCGCCCCTGGGTCCACAAGTTACCCCGGCCGGTTCGCAAGTCATTGCGATTGAGCACGCCAGCAATCACCAGATCCGGACAGACACGGACGAGCTTCCGCACGGCATCAATCGCTTCGTGTGACGTATGCGTGGTGTTCTCACCGCGCCGCCGACGTGGCACGCGAATCTCGGTATGTACTCCGCCTTTCCAGTGAATGACGAGCACAATTTCGCTCGTTGCGTTGTCAACGTCGACCACGACTTCATGGATCAGGGTGCGCACAATACGCTTCTTCAGTCGGGCGTCGGCCTGCGGCCAGATCGATTCCAACGCTGCAGCAAGATCGGCAAACTCATCGGGCCGGGCGGGCGGTGTCTGACCGGATGTGCGCGTCTGTTGCTCGATACGCGATTCCACTTCCTCCACGCGCAGCAGCGCATCATTCCAGCGCCGCTCCAGTTCGTCGGCGACAAGCCGGTTTTCGGGATCAGCAGCGTCGTATTGTTTCTGCGCGCGTTGGGCGGTATAGCGTGCCGCTTGCAGATCCCGCTGCAGCGCGGCCAGCACTTCATCCTGCTTCAGGGCCTCTTCTTCGCGCGCCACCATTGCTGCCTCAATTGCCGCTGGTTGAACGACCTGCAAGACCGCCTCGGCAATGGCCGCGTCCGCGCGCGTGCCACCGAACGCAATGCAACGCGGTTGTCCCTTGTCCAGCCAGCCGCGTTGACAGCTATAGCGCAAGGCGTCGTGTCTGTTACCCGTATAGTGTAACGTCAGCTTGCTTGCGCAGCGCCGACAGCGCAACAGTCCCGCCAGAAGGGCCTCGCCGTTCTTTGGGGCGCCAGCGTGTCCGGCCAGACGCAGGTTGCCATTGATCGCGCGCTGGATCCGCTCGAATTCGTCCCACTGAACGTACCCGTCGTGAGCATTGGGAATGAGCGCAAGCCACTCATCCCGAGGTTTCCGGCGATCACGTTTGCGCTGTTCTCCGCCTTCGTAATTGATCGTGCGTTCGGTCTTGCCATAGGCATACGCGCCACCGTAGATCGGGTTGGTCAGAATCCGGTACACCGTGCCGTAGTTCGGCCGTTTCCATTGGATTTCGCCGCGCGGCGTGCATGCCGGCAACTGCAGGCTGTGCTCCAGGAACCATAACAACGTCTGACGCACCGATCCAACTGCGCCGAATTGGCGGAACACCGAGCGAATGGCGTCCTGCACGCGCAAATCCGGATCCTTCTCCAGGCGCTGGTCCTCGGTCTTGCAGTAACCCACCGGCGCCACGATGACGAGTTCACCGCGTTTGGCCTTCTCCCGCCGAGCTTCGAGCGAACGCTGACGCAGCAGATCCAGCTCGTATTCGTTCAGGCTACCCTTTAAGCCGAGCAGCAAACGATCGTTACTCTGCCGTGGCGCGTACACGGTCTCCTGATCAATCAGCACCGTGTCGACAATGCGGCACACCTCAACCAGCTGCTGCCACTCGCGGCTGTTGCGCGCAAATCGCGAAACCTCGCGAGCGGCAACTGCGCCGACGTGCCCAAGACAGACCTCTGCCACCATTCGTTCGAAACCCGTGCGCGTTTGCGTTCCGGCCGCAGAGCGCCCAAGATCCTCGTCGATCACTTCGATCTCCTTCCAGCCCAACTGGTGCAGACGATCCTGCATCGCATACTGCAGCTTCTGGCTCTCCAGATTGTGGCTGACCTGGTAGGCCGACGACTGGCGGACGTACAGCATGGCCTTGCGCGTCAGATGCTGTGCCCGAATCTTGTCACTCATCGCGCACCTCCGGCCCGTGTACGACGGCGAACAGGCCGCGACGGTGTTGCCGCAGCAGTTGCGCCAGCAAACGCACCGTCTCCTGCCGGACCTCCTGCGGCAGGTGCGTCCACTGTGGCGTCTTCGGGAAAGGATGAAAAAGGTCGAGTTGAGCGCCCGGTTGCGGGCTGGTCTGGCGTCGCATCAGCACCTCCTGTACGGAGCAAAGGATGGTGCTCGGCTTGTACCATATCGCGCTGCCCGGCAGCAGGCGCCTGCGCCAGCAGGTACTTCAGTTCCCTCAATGCTTCACAGCTGACGGCGGGAGACGTTGCCGAAGTCATGCGACAGCAGGCAACGGGATCGAACATCCATTGCGGCACCTCCAGCAAGCCCGCCGTGTGGAACGGCTCTCGCGCACAACGCAGGATTGACTCGCCGTTCTTCCTTTCTATCGTGGTGAAAATCCATACCGTGTGCCCGTACCACGGATGCCAACGATACAGAACTTCCCTTGACTCGCTGATATGGGCGTTGTGTTGCCGGCTTGTA
>NZ_JACHDI010000073.1:0-3210 GCF_014201025.1 Paraburkholderia sp. MM5384-R2 | reverse complement strand
CTGGCGAAACGGTTTTGCTCTACGTATCAAATTCGTGCTGACGAATGCCTGAACTCTGACCAGGGGTGGCGGCGGAATATCGTGGTTTCCCTCAAGGTTCTCGAGCGCTTTGCTCATGACGGGCACATTGAGCGCATCGTCACCGACATGCAGAAGATACAGGTTCCCGCACCCATGAGCACGGCATTGCGCGACTATGAACTGTACTGCCGGGATCGCCGTCATCTTCGTGCAACGACCCTTCGCGAGCGGACGCGCGAGATAGCCATATTCGCGGATTTCCTTGGTTCAAGGAACATCACGTCTTTTGATCAGATGCAGCCGGCCGATCTCTGCGCATTTGTGACCGCGCAACATCGTCTGTCGGCGAAGTCAGTCTCGCGCATCGTTTCCGATGTGCGTTGCTTTCTGCGCTTTCTTCTGATGCGAGGAATTCTGCAGCAGGATCTCAGCCACGTATTGCCGGTGGTCCACGTTCCCCGCGATGCGACTATTCCGTCGGTCTGGGACCCGGAAGTCCTGATCAAGCTGCTCGAAGCCGTTGATAGAACCTCGCCCAAAGGCAAGCGCGATTACGCGATCTTTCTACTTGCCTGTCGCCTCGGATTGAGAGTGGGCGATATTCGCGCACTATCCCTCGACGATCTGAAGTGGGAAACGGCCACAATAGAGGTTAGGCAGTCGAAGACACTCGCACCTCTTTGTTTGCCATTGACGGAGGAAGTTGGCGAAGCGCTGATTGACTATCTGAGATCGGGCCGTCCTCACTCGGATCATCGCGAAGTGTTCCTCACATTGAACGCGCCTTTCCTACCCTTCCGCGAAGCCGACAGCCTACATTGGATCGTCCGTCATTGGAAGGCCATGGCCGGGATTCACTTCAGGACTCCACAACGCTATGGTTTGCACTCGCTGCGCCACACACTCGCGACACGATTGCTCCATGAACAGACGCCGTTTCAAGTCATCAGCGATATCCTGGGGCACGCGACCACAGCCTCGACGTTGATCTACGCCAAGACCGACGTGGAAACCCTGCGCACTGCCGCGTTGAACACCGAGGAGATGCGCCATGTCTAGTAACAAATTCAAGGGCCAGTTCCGAAGCGCTGTCGGCTCACTCATGGAACAGTTCGTCCAGGAGAAACGCGCGTGTGGGTACCGATATGATGAGCCAGCCCGCTTGCTGGCATGCTTTGACCGCTTCCTGAGCGATGAAGCGCTAATAGAATGCGAGCTGCCGCGCTCGATCAGCAGCAAGTGGCTCGCCAAACGGCCCCACGAGAGCAAGGGCACCCACGATCATCGTATCTGTGCAGTTCGCCAATTTGCCCTGTTCATGTGCCGGTTGGGATATGCCGCTGATGTGCCGGATCGATGGCCGATGGCAAGGGGAGCGAGCAGCTTCTCTCCGCGCAATCCTGACACACGCCGAGATCGAGCGGCTGTTGCAGGCGGCTGACCAGCTTACACCGACCGCCCGATCCCCAGTGCGGCATCTCATCATGCCGGAAGTGCTGCGGCTCCTGTATGGCTGCGGTCTGAGAATTAGCGAAGTGCTGCACCTGCGGGTGGCCGATGTGGACCTCGAACGGGGGATCCTGACGGTGCGTGATGGCAAATTTCGACGGGACAGGCTCGTCCCACCAGCCTTGCCGCTGGTACAGCGCCTTCGAACCTTCGCACAAGTCATGGGCGATCGCCCGTCCGATGCCTACTTCTTCCCTTCGCCATCCGACGGCCCGTTGAGCCACCCGGCGATCTACTGGCTGTACCGGGAGCTGCTGTTGCGCTCCGGGGTTCCGCATGCCGGCAGAGGCAAGGGGCCGCGCTTACATGATCTGCGCCACAATTTTGCCGTCCATGCCTTGCTGCGGTGGTGCCAGGAGGGAGCCAACCTCGATGCGAAGCTTCCGGTGCTGGCAACCTACCTCGGCCATCGCTCCCTCGCCGGAACGCAGCGCTATCTGCATCTGATCGCTGAACTATTTCCGGAGATCACGGCGCGCACCAGCGCCGCCTTCGGTGATGTCATCCCGAGGAGGAGCAGATCATGAAACCGACGGATTTCTCCATGCTCGTGACCAGCTTCCTGACGCACCATCTGGCCGCACAGCGCAACCTAAGCCCCAACACGATCAAGGCCTATCGCGACGTGTTTACCCTGCTGCTGCGATACTGTCGTGACGTGCGGGGAATCGCACTGGAGCGTCTGTCTCTGGCACAGATCGACGTAGGCCTGGTCGAGGCATTCCTTGATCACCTGGCCAACGACCGGCACGTTTCGGTCAGTACACAGAATCATCGCCTCGCGGCATTGCACGCGTTCTTCCGCTACGTACAGTCGGAAGTACCCGAGCGCCTGCTGCAGTGTCAGCAGGTCCTCGCGATTCCGCTGCGGCGACAGCCGCGCGCCAGCGTCGGTTACCTCTCCAAGGAATATCTTGCACAGCTTCTCGCACAACCGAACCTGCATACGTCTGAAGGCCGCCGGGATGCAGTGATGTTAAGCGTACTCTATGACACCGGTGCCCGGGTACAGGAGTTGATTGACCTGAACGCCGGGGACGTGCGCCTGGATCCTCCATCGCAGGTGCGGCTCTGGGGAAAGGGTCGAAAGCTGCGCGCCGTGCCTCTGATGGACACGACAGTCGAACTGCTGCTCCAGTATCGACGCGATAATAACCTCGATCGTCCTGAACACGCCGACAAGCCACTCTTCCAGAACCGGCAAGGCGCGCGATTATCCCGCTCGGGTGTACGTTATCTCCTGCAAAAGTATGTGGTTCCTGTGCGGCGAAATCACCCCGACTTCACACAGCGGGTGAGTCCTCACAGTCTGAGACACACAAAGGGAATGCACCTGCTGCAGAGTGGCGTGCCGCTCGAGATCATCCGCGACTTCCTCGGTCACGTCGATGTGAAGACAACCGAGATCTATGCTCGCGCAAATCTTGAGATGAAGCGCAAGGCACTCGAGAAAGCCACCGACGGTACGTCGCTTCCAAAGATCCCGTCCTGGCAGCAGAACAAGACGCTGCTCGAGTGGCTGCATTCACTGTAGGACTGCGGAGGTTGCGCACGCTGATTGTTGGCTGCGGGCCTCCCCATCCTGCCCAACTTTTATGTAGAGTTTCTACGACCGGAGACCTTTGCTATCGCGGGCTGGATTCGACACTGCACATAAAAACTTTCGGCCGGTAATACCGG
>NZ_JACHDI010000072.1:0-3302 GCF_014201025.1 Paraburkholderia sp. MM5384-R2 | reverse complement strand
TGTTACGTCCCGGTCTAAATTAGGTTTGTCATCGCGAGCTATGTGGCGTGAGATTGCGAGGGGCGTCGCGCACTAAACGAGGAATGGAATGGGCCTCGTTTAGTGCGCGACGGCGGCGCTAGATTGGAGGGTCGGTTTTACGGCGCCAGGGTTGATCGGGATCCATTGTCGCGCGATAGCGTTTGTCGGAGTCGCGACGCAGTTCGTGTTCGTATCGTTGTTCGCATATAAGGGCGAGGCGGTAGAGGAAGTCGGTCAGAGCACGAGCACAAGAATCAGGGATACCGTCGGGGAACAGCGTGTCAAACTCGGGCGTCATTTCAACTCCTCGATCGCCTGTTGTAGCAGTTCGTCGGGTAGATGGTTCAGTCCTTTGGGCACGGCCATCTGCATAGCGGTGCGCAGAATCCGCCCCGCTTGCCGGGGCAAACCGCGAGAGGCCTGGCGAAGTAACTCCAGGCCAGATTCGGCCAGCAACGTATGACTGCAGCCGGCGCTCTTCAGTGCGTGTTGGATGAACAGGGCGAAGCGCTCGCGTTCGATCACGGGTTTGAGTTGAACGCGTGCCTGGATACGTCCATATAAAGCTGCGTACGAGGCACGCTCGAGCGTTTGGCCCAGACTCGGATGGCCTGCGAGCCAGACAGTCAGCAAGTCGCGGGAATCGAAGGCGAAGTTCAGGAAGGCCGGGAAGTCGCGGAAGAATTCGAGCGGCAGGTTCTGCGCTTCGTCGATAATCCAAACGGGCAACAACTGTTTGCTCTCGACGAGCTCCTGGATACGCAGCTTCAGATCACGCCACAGGTCGGCACGCCGGTAGGCCGGCTCCAGACCCAGCGCGCGAGCAAGGCTGCGGTACAGATCGATGCGCCCGAACTCGGTTTCAGCCAGATAGATAACCTGATATCGATGGGGATTCAAGGCAAGTGCTGCGTGGCGTAACGCGGCAGTCTTGCCCACGCCGGGCTCGCCCGTAAGCAGGCCAATACCGGGACTGTGCAGCAGCCACTGGAAGCGTTCGTTAAATTGCGCCAAGGCGCCGTCATCCCACAACTCACGATGTTCTTTGGAGAGCGGCGCGCAACGTAGACCGAAGTGTTGTCGATACATATCACAGCTCCCGGGCGTAGTGGCGTTGATAGGCAAGCTCGACAAGATTGGGACCGTGCGCTGCGTTCTCGATCGGCGCGTCGTGGTCTGTCACGGCCGGTTCGATGGCCTCAGGCTGAGATTTGCGCCGCTTGCGTGTGCGATTGGCGAGCGCGTCGAGCAGGGTCGCGGCGCCCAAGGGCTCGCCCGCCTCACTCTCTACGCCCATGACGGTTCCCGTATGGGGATCCACCACGAGCAACACGGTCTTGCCGACCAGTTCGTATGGCACTTCGAAGCGCTTGCCCTGAAACGACACGGTGCCGTCGCGGCGCACGTAGCGATCAATACGGTGCAGGAACAGTTCGTCCAGTTGTGCAGCGCGTGCGCCGAGTGTGCCGATGCGGGGTAGGTCCTGCTGATAGCGGGCGAGCGGCGTCTGGTTACACAGGCCGCTGTGTTCGGTGCGGTGGTAAATCTGTTCGACCCAGGCCCACAGACGCGCGTTGAGGTCAGCCAGATCGTGAATGTGTGTGGTGTCGAGTTCGCTCAGGAATTGAGCCCGTAGGCTGCGATGCCAGCGTTCCAGCTTGCCCTTTCCCTCAGGCGCGTACGGCCTGCAATAAACCAGCCTGATCGACAGCCGTGCGCAAATGCCTTGCAGCGTGGAAGCGCGGTAGGCGGCACCATTGTCGACGATCAACATCTTCGGTACGCCGCGTTTGAGCAAGGCCTGTTTGAGCACGCCCTCGATGTCGATCGCGGTCTCAGAGAAACAGAACGCGCTATGGGCGATGAGCCGCGAGGCGTCGTCCATCAACGAGACCAGGTAGGTCTTGCGGCGCCCCCGGCCAAGCGACAAGTGCGGGCCATGCAGGACATCACCGTACCAGATGGAGCCGGCGTGTTCGGCCACGAAGCTGCGTTTCTCCTCGGGCAAACTGACTGAGCCCACGATGCGCGAAAGCCCGTTGGCTTGCAACAGCCGATGAACGGCGCAGCGCGAGAGCGTGTCGTGCGCGACGATACCCGCAGATTCGAGCAACAAACGGATCTGGCGGATCGAGCGTCGCGGATTCTCGCGTTTGGCCGCAAGGATCGCAGCTTGCACGGACGATGGCAGCTTCGATTGCCCGCGATCCACACGGGGCTTGCCGCACAAGCCTTCCAGCCCGTGGTGTTTCCAGGCGTAATACCAGGACTGAAGCGTCTTCTCGCCGATATGACGACGACGAGAACCGGGAATTGCGTACTCCTGCTGAGCCAGTTGGCGGATGATCTGCTGCAAGTCGCCGCGATCAAGCCGTTCGCGACTGACGAGTGGTCCCAGTACGGACAGGCGAAACAGGGCCTTCGGGTCGATGTCCTTCATGCTCACTCCTATGGTTAAAAGGGAGTGCCATGAGAACCGCGAACCGAATTCGGCGCGAGTGGGCAAAGTGTGTGGAGAGCCCGGAATGACGAGAATTATGTCGTCGCGTACCCAACCAGGATCAACGGATCACGGGACGCAAACGCCGTCGCCGTCGAGCCAGGCCATGACTTCGCACAACGGCATGCGCTGCAGGCAGGTCAGCCAGAATTCGGTGATATCGACTGATCGCCCGAGTTCGGCGAAACGGTTTCGCAAATGGAATTCGAACGCGAGGCTACGCTCGCCAAGCCGCTGCCACCAGCGTCGTACCGTATGCCTGCCGAGCGAGAAGATCGCGCTGGCACGACGCTGCGAGCAGCCAGCCAACAGAAGAAGCAAGACCCGCTGCTGGTCCGCCCAGTTGTACCAGCGGTGGGGAGCTATGCACAGCGGCAGGCGCGAACACGTGCGGCTGCAAGTTCGACAGCGAAAGCGCAGAACGGGAACTGGATTGAGAGCACCGGCGGCGCTGCGGTCGGCTTTGCGATGGTAACGGCCATGACACCACACGCCAGAGCAGCCGCAGTGCCCGCAAGCGACGGGCCGATAGACTTGCGGCGTGCGCTCGACCGCATTGAGATGTTGTTCAAGATCAGGAAACGCGAATACAATTCGGTGCATAGGCCGGTCTGGTTTGTTGTTCGTGTGGGGCTTCGTAACTTCCCACGATAACAGAGCAGTACTGGCCTTCTTTACGTCCGCGATATCTCACGATGTTCAAGGAGACGTTCTAACACTCATCCTATTTGATACTGAGACAAACAGCTCCCCTGAAATCCGAATACAGCGGGACGTAACA
>NZ_JACHDI010000071.1:0-3444 GCF_014201025.1 Paraburkholderia sp. MM5384-R2 | reverse complement strand
TTTCCGACTTCGACAATCAGATTCTCAGCTGAAACGTCCACCGCCTTCAACTTCCCGCCTCAACGCCCCCGTACACCAGATTCGACTTTAGCTCCGGTATCAACAAGGTATTTGCAGTAGTCCTCTGCGAAGTAAGCAAGGACGCTGTGCCACAACCATGCCTGAGGTTGCGGTCGTAGTGGAACCAAGTCGATCATGATAACTCTCCTGAAACGGATTGCTACCCGAACAGGAAAGCACGCTTTTTTATGCGTAGTTTGTTCCGATACGCGGCGCGCCGCACGGTGAGTCGCACCAATGCTCGTGGCGCTCGGAAGAATGCAAACTCCGCGTAATTTGCGGCTGCGCATTATTGCGGTTACGCAAAATTCCGCGTAGCCGCAAGAACTTCCTGTTCGCCGGCTCCGACAGCGGAGGCGAGCGGGCAGCCGCGATGTACGGTCTGATCGGCACATGCAAGCTCAACGGGATCAACCCGCGCGCCTACCTCGAATACGTCCTGACCCATATCGCTGACCACCCCATTAACCGCATCGACGAACTGTTGCCCTGGAACGTGGCCACGAAGCTGCCCCGGCAGTCTGGCCCATCGGCGTCTGCTGACACGTAACCCGATTCCCCATCATGCCTCACGCGGGCGCCGCGTTGCGGACGGCCGTCGCGAGGTGCTTACCAATAAGCGTGGTCGGACGCCGTTGCAAGCCACTGCCAAAAGTAGCCTGTTGATCGACGCTTTTTTGCGCATACGACCTGCGCACAAACAAGCGTCTAGCTCGTCCCGAGCGCTGCTCGGTGGCGTTCCCGCGCTCAACGCTAGCCTCCCGCACGTATCTAGATGCTATGTGGGAGGGCAGTGGCAGTAAGCCCGACTGGAGTAAAACGGGAGTTGCACACTCGTTTTCTCCGAAGGAGCACGCAAATGGATAGGCCTGACACAGCCCTCCGTGGACAGAATACGACGGCAGGTGGCCGGCTGTACATGGCTTTTGAACTGGGCGAGAAGAACTGGAAGCTCTCACTGGGTGATGGCCAGCGCGCGCCCAGCCGCTGTACAGTCGCAGCGGGTGACACCACGGCGGTTCTCACCGCCGTCGCGAACGCGAGAGCGCGTTGCCATCTCGGCGCCGATGCACCGGTCTACAGCTGTTATGAGGCTGGCCGTGACGGCTTCTGGCTGCACCGCTGGCTGACCGAACACGGCATCGTCAATCTCGTGGTGGATTCGGCCAGTATCGAGGTGAACCGCCGTGCCCGTCGCGCCAAGACGGACCGGCTTGACAGCGACAAGCTGCTCTCCATGCTGATGCGCTACCACTCCGGCGAGCGGCGCGTGTTGGCGGTGGCCCGCATCCCCACGCCTAAGCAGGAAGACGACCGGCGCCTGGTAAGCGGTCCGTTGTCGGCGTCCTTCCGGCGCGATGAGTGATAGGCGATGCTGGTGTCCACTTCAACTTTCAAGTGGACACTACCCATGGCAGAGGACAGGAATCTGAAGGAGCGGCTGGTAAGGGGCTTTGAGCGTGATGGCAAGCGCCGTTGCTTTGACGAACAGGCCAAGCGTGAGCTGGTGCTGGCCTGTCTGCAACCAGGGGTGTCCGTCGCCGGGATGGCGCTGGAATACGGCCTGAACGCCAACCTGTTGCGTAAATGGATTCGTCAGTATCAAAGCGAAGCTATCAGTGATGTGGCGCCGAACGGCGTGGCCAAGGCAATGCCGACGTTCATCCCGGTCGTTCAGCCGGGACATGCCGATGTTACGGCATGCGAGGCTCATGCGGCACCGGTTGCGCTCGCACGGCAGGCGCAACGCGTCACGCTGCCTTCGCAACTGATTGCCGAACTGCCTAACGGTGTGAAGCTCATCCTTGAATGTGCCGGCGATGATGCAAGCCTGGTGATGACGATGATCGAGACGCTGGGAAGGTGCCATGTTCCGGTTCGACGCTGATCTGAAGGTTTACGTTCACCGCGATGCCATCGATTTCCGCAAGGGCTTTACCGGCCTTTCGACGATCGTGGAGCAGGCACTGGGACTCGATCCGTCCGCACGGGCGGTCTACGTGTTCCGCAACCGGCGTGCCGATCGCCTGAAGCTTCTGTTGTGGGAGCGTAACGGGTTCTGGTTGATGCTGCGCCGCCTGGAGGCTGACTGCTTTGCCTGGCCGCGCAGCGAACCAGTACTGGAACTGAGCGTCGAGCAACTGCATTGGCTGCTGGAGGGCATTAATCTGACAGCGATGCGCAAGCACCCGGCGCGATACTATGCACGCGTGAGCTGAGGAGGATGTATCGCTGTCGCGCGAGCGCGACGCGCGCACAACAATTTGCGCGGTGACGTAAACCCATTTCGCAGCGCAAGCCGGTATGGTTGTGGCATGAACCGCATTTTGATCACCGCCGAAGAACTCGCTGCCCTCATCGCCGAACGCGATGCGATGCTCGCCGAGCGCGACGCGCTGCGTGGCGAACTGCGGGTCACGAAGGTCGAGCGTGATTTGCTCAAGGAACAGCTGAAGGCATTCGAGCGACGGTTGTTCGGGGCGAAGAGCGAAGCACGCAGCGATGCCCAGCGGGACCTGTTCCTCAACGAAGCGGAAGCGCTGGCTCCGACGACCGCCACGTTACCCGCCCAGGAAGACGACACAGACAGTACGTCGGTGGCAGGCCACAAGCGCGGCAAGCCCGGGCGCAAGCCGCTGGACCCGGCATTGCCACGCAAGGTGATCCGTTACGAGCTCACTGAAGAAGAACGGGTGTGCAAGAACGACGGCAGTGTGCTCGTGGAGATCGGCGTCGAGGTCAGCGAGCAGCTCGACATCATTGCGCAGCAGGTGCAGGTGATCCGTCACGAGCGCGTGAAGTACGCGTGCCAGCAGTGCGACCAGGGCATGAAGGTGACGCCGGCGCGGGCACGCATCATTCCCAAGGGTCTGTTCACCGAAGGGGCGCTGGCGTGGTTCGTCGTCTCGAAGTATATCGACGGCCTGCCGCTGTACCGGATTGCCGCGCTGCTGCGCCGCTTTGGCGGCGACATCTCGCGCAACACGCTGGCAGCAAGCGTAGTGCGCCTGGGACACTCGGTACAGCCCGTCATCAACCTGATGCGTGATGTGATGCTCGACAGCGAGATCGGGTTCGGCGACGAAACCACCGTGCAGGTTCTCAAGGAGCTAGGGCGCGCACCGCAGACAAAGAGTTACGTCTGGGTCCAGAATTTATGTGAGAACATGATCCGCCCGTTTGTCCTGGGGAGAAAGGCATGGCTTTTTTCGGACACCGTAGGAGGTGCAAAGGCCTCGGCAAACCTGTATTCACTTGTCCAGACCTGCGTCGCGAACCGCATCGATATCTGAAGTTGACCCAGAAAAACGGACATCTATCCTTTGGAGAAGGAGGTGCCGATTATGGGCAAGCATCGTACCCCGTACCCGGCGGAATTTCGGG
>NZ_JACHDI010000070.1:0-3700 GCF_014201025.1 Paraburkholderia sp. MM5384-R2 | reverse complement strand
TGCGTCAGGACCGTCGTGATCGCTGCCGTCAGCGTGGTCTTGCCGTGGTCAACGTGACCGATCGTGCCCACGTTCACGTGCGGCTTGGTCCGCTCGAATTTACCTTTAGCCATGTTTCTCTTCTTTCAGAAAGTTAATCGTTGAATGACTTTGCCGCGCGATTACTTCGACTTCGCGTTGATGATCGCTTCCGACACGTTACGCGGAGCTTCAGCGTAGTGCTTGAACTCCATCGTGTACGTTGCACGGCCTTGCGTCAGCGAACGCAGAGACGTCGAGTAGCCGAACATTTCCGACAGCGGCACTTCGGCGCGAACGATCTTGCCGCCGCCAACCATGTCATCCATGCCCTGAACAATACCGCGACGGCCAGAGAGGTCGCCCATCACGTTGCCCATGTAGTCTTCCGGCGTTTCGACTTCGACAGCCATCATCGGTTCGAGGATGACCGGCTGTGCCTTGCGCATCGCTTCCTTGAACGCCATCGAACCGGCCATGCGGAACGCGTTTTCGTTCGAGTCGACATCGTGGTAGGAACCGAACGTCAGGTGAACCTTCACGTCCACGACCGGGAAGCCCGCCAGCACGCCGGCCTTCAGCGTTTCCTGGATACCCTTGTCGACTGCCGGGATGTATTCACGCGGAATCACACCGCCCTTGATCTCGTCCAGGAACTCGTAGCCCTTGCCTTGCTCGTTCGGCTCGAGCGTGATGACCGCGTGACCGTACTGGCCGCGACCACCCGACTGCTTGACGAACTTGCCGTCAACGTCTTCCGCCTTGCCGCGAATCGTTTCGCGGTAAGCCACCTGCGGCTTGCCAACCGTTGCTTCGACGCCGAACTCGCGCTTCATCCGGTCGACCAGAATTTCCAGGTGGAGCTCGCCCATGCCCGAAATAATGGTTTGACCCGATTCTTCGTCCGTTTGAACGCGGAACGACGGATCTTCCTGCGCCAGACGGTTCAGGGCAAGACCCATCTTTTCCTGGTCCGGCTTCGTCTTCGGCTCAACAGCCTGCGAAATCACGGGCTCCGGGAAAATCATGCGCTCGAGCACGATCGGGCTCGTCGGATCGCACAGCGTGTCGCCCGTGGTCGCGTCCTTCAGGCCGACCGCAGCGGCGATGTCGCCTGCGCGCACTTCCTTGATTTCTTCGCGCTGGTTCGCGTGCATCTGCAGAATACGGCCCAGACGTTCCTTCTTGTCCTTGGTCGCGTTCAGCAGGGTGTCGCCCGAATTCACAACGCCAGAGTACACACGGAAGAAGATCAGTTGCCCGACGAACGGGTCGGTCATGATCTTGAATGCCAGTGCCGAGAACTTTTCGTCGTCAGCAGCGCGGCGCTCACCCTTTTCACCGTTTTCCAGCTCGCCGGTAACCGGCGGGATGTCGATCGGCGACGGCAGGAAGTCGAGCACGGCGTCCAGCATGCGCTGCACACCCTTGTTCTTGAACGCGGTGCCGCACAGCATCGGCTGGATTTCGCAAGCGATCGTACGGTCGCGCAGACCCTTGATGATTTCCTCTTCGGTCAGCTCACCCGACTCGAGGTACTTGTTCATCATGTCTTCGTTCGCTTCCGCCGCGGCTTCGACCATCTTTTCACGCCATTCGTTGCATGTGTCGACGAGCTCTGCCGGGATGTCTTCGTACGAGAACTTGGTGCCTTGGGACGCGTCGTCCCAAATGATCGCCTTCATCTTCATCAGATCGACGACGCCCGTAAAGTTCTCTTCCGCACCGATAGGCACGACGACCGGAACCGGGTTCGCCTTCAGACGCAGCTTGAGCTGGTCGTAGACCTTGAAGAAGTTCGCGCCGGTACGGTCCATCTTGTTGATGAACGCGAGACGGGGAACCTTGTACTTGTTAGCCTGACGCCACACGGTTTCCGACTGGGGCTGCACGCCGCCCACAGCGCAGTACACCATGCACGCGCCGTCGAGCACGCGCATCGAGCGCTCGACTTCAATCGTGAAGTCGACGTGACCCGGGGTGTCGATGATGTTGATGCGGTGTTCGGCGCGGTCGCCCGCCATGCCCTTCCAGAATGCCGTGGTAGCAGCGGAAGTAATCGTGATGCCGCGCTCCTGCTCCTGCTCCATCCAGTCCATGGTGGCAGCGCCGTCGTGAACTTCACCAATCTTGTGGTTCACGCCCGTGTAGAACAGAATGCGCTCGGTCGTCGTCGTTTTGCCGGCGTCGATGTGAGCGCTAATACCGATGTTACGGTAGCGCTCGATAGGAGTCTTGCGAGCCACTTTGATCCTCTATTGGGATGACGCGATGCGAGAGATACCCATCGCGCTGTAACACAAACGGGCGAGGCGCCTTTGAAGCGCACCCGCCCGGAATTTCTTTCCGTTTTCCGCTAAACCCGGAGTGGGGAAGCTTAGAAACGGAAGTGCGAGAACGCCTTGTTGGCTTCTGCCATCCGGTGAACCTCGTCGCGCTTCTTCATCGCGCCGCCACGGCCTTCGGCCGCTTCGGAGAGTTCACCTGCCAGACGCAGGGCCATCGACTTCTCGCTGCGCTTCTTCGCGGCTTCACGCAGCCAACGCATCGCCAATGCCATACGACGCGACGGGCGCACTTCGACCGGAACCTGATAGTTCGCACCACCAACGCGGCGGCTCTTCACTTCGACCACCGGCTTGACGTTGTTGAGCGCCACCGTGAACACTTCCAGCGGGTCCTTGCCACCCTTGGTCTGGATCTGTTCGAAAGCGCCGTACACGATACGCTCGGCAACCGACTTCTTGCCGGAGAGCATCAGCACGTTCATGAATTTTGCTACATCAACGTTGCCAAACTTCGGATCCGGCAACACTTCCCGCTTGGGGACTTCGCGACGACGCGGCATGTTTCTTCCTTTACTTTTCAGTTGGAGCTGTTTACAGCCCCTCGGCCACCAACTAACCCGATTCATCCGTAAGACTAACCAGCCTGGTCGGGTGACCACTTACTCGATAGCACCGGCGATTCCGGCACCATCGCTATTACCGCCTTTGCAGGCGACCTGAAACTACGATCGACCGGCTAAATTACTTGCCAGCCTTGGCACGCTTCGCACCGTACTTCGAGCGAGCCTGCTTACGATCCTTGACGCCCTGGGTATCCAGCGAGCCGCGAACCATGTGGTAACGCACACCCGGCAAGTCCTTCACACGACCGCCGCGAATCAGCACGACCGAGTGTTCCTGCAGGTTGTGGCCTTCGCCACCAATGTACGAAATGACTTCGAAGCCGTTCGTCAGACGAACCTTGGCGACCTTACGGAGTGCCGAGTTCGGCTTCTTCGGCGTCGTGGTGTACACACGGGTGCACACGCCGCGACGCTGGGGGCAGTCCTGCAAAGCCGGGCTCTTGCTCTTCGTCGTTTCCGACGTGCGGCCTTTGCGAACCAGTTGATTGATGGTTGGCATTGATTATTCCTGAGATTGAACAAAATCGACGCATCGGTTTCCGGGCAAAGCGGAAACGCCCGCGCATCGAACTTCCGGCTGGCCGCTCACGCACGAACTGAACTTGCGCGTAGGCATTCCAAGAACCGGAACCTAACATCATATTCCGAAAATAATAAGAAAGTCAATAGGTTGGTGCAGGGCTTCCGCATGAAGGCCCGTATCAGGCAAGGCCGAGGACGGAGTCCCGCATAGCGGTATCCCATGCAGCGAGGTTACGGATATTTTTCAGA
>NZ_JACHDI010000069.1:0-3702 GCF_014201025.1 Paraburkholderia sp. MM5384-R2 | reverse complement strand
GGTCTTTGGTGTCCTGTGCACCACCGCTGATTCTCTGCCTTAAGGAGCTTTCATGCTTGGGGGCGATGCCGATCTAAATCATGAAAGGTTATACAGAAGTGTCGTAGCCGTCGCGCAAGATCTGGATGGTGATCACAGCATCCATGACCCGCTGCATGCCGATCCACAGTGTCTTCGCGCCGGGTTCGCCATCGCCCTTGCGCCCCAGAAAGCCGCCCAGTGACGCAATCATCCGTGTCATCTGGTTCAGCGTCGGTAGCTTTTTTGGACGCGGTTTCTTCGAGAGTACATGAGCGCCATGTATCTCGTCAGCAGCAAAGAACAGCGACGCGTCCAGCTCCGGACACGTCCTGCCCAGGCGCATGAGCCGTGCAATACGCCACGAGACCACCATGTACAGCACGAGCGCCTTCTCCACCCGCTCCATCTGCGAGAGCTGCAGCGCCTCAACCCGGCAGGCATTCTTCAGTACATTGAAGAACATTTCTATTTCCCAGCGCGCGCGGTAACAGTCGACGAGCTCGATGAGCGCATCCGCGTCGCCCGCCTGGCGGTTGGTCACAAGACGCCAGATGACAGGTTACACGTCCGCTGGCGCCTGCACCTCATACGCCTCGACGAAGGTGAGCGTGACACCGGCGCGCCCGGGCAGCGTGATGCGCTGGTTACGCAGTTCCTGCTTCACTTCACGCGCCTTCCGCCCGCTGCGCCCTGGCAGCACAAAGCTGATATGGCCAAGTACGTTACTCGCATGCACCTTTTCCCACAGCTTTTCTTCGTCCTTCAAGGCACGACTGTGCTGCGACCGGATCAGCCAGTCCGCGCCGGTTCACCCAGTTCCTGCGCACGCTGCATGAGCGCGGCGATGTCGCCTTCACGATCGGCCACATACACCAGTCGCGTGTCAGCCAGGGCCCGCGCCTGTTCGGCCACGATCTCGTAACTTTCAATCCACCGTGCACTTTCCCTGACACCGCCACGACTGCCATTTGCGTCGCGTGGCTCGTGCGCCCACATCCAGGAATTGACCATTCCCAGTGAATTCCGGCAATGCGGCAGAGCGACAGGACGCCGGAATCGACTCTTCGGTCATCGTGGCGATCCATCGGCTTCGCCAACTTTTGCGTGGATGATGCTGAGCAATGCCGGGCTCAGTCGCGTGTGCGGCGATTTGCGCGGCGTCTCGTTGAAACCGGGTGCACATAGGCCGCAGGCGGCGCCCCGAGACTAACGGGTCCTTAGGCGCGTGCGCAACCATCTCGCCAGGGCGAGACTATGCAGCATCACCCCCGCCCCAAGCGAGGGGACTGCGCGAACCACGCTTGCCTCAGGCCATTGTGAAATTAGCGGCTTCCCATCACGCGCTTCCAGACTCGAAATCCACTGCCGGGGGCTGAGCGACATGGGAGGCGCGACCTCCTCGAACACGCTATGCAGCTGATCGCTCGCATGCGGAAAGGAGCCTAGTGCGTTCGCCTCGCTCCGGGAGGGCGCGCCAATTACCAGTCTAGTCACGATGGCCGCCCCCTGCGCCAATCCGTCTAGAGAGTCCAGAATGTCGATTCCGGCCGCTGTGAGGACGTCCAGCACATCATCGACATAGGCATTGATGACTTCCTGCTGGATTCTCAGGCCCCAAGCCAGCGCCTGCGGATTGTCTTGGGTGAGAAGCTTCGGAGAGACAGAGCCGTCGGCTGCTCGTTTGTATCCGGTCGTCGTGCCGTGGTCCGCCGCGCACAAGGCCTCGAATATCGGCCCTCGAACGAAGGGTCTAATAGGCTCGGCCACGGACTCACTGAGATAGTCATCGAGACTGCCGCAGCCTTCCGGACGATAATCAAGTCCGAAGTAAAAACCCGAAAGGCGCCGGCTGAAACTTGCGTCTCGGCTACACGCGACCTTGGCCAGCGAACGCTGCAAATTTCCGCGCCATCCAATATCGACGACACCGACGTTCCCGTCGGCGAAGAATCCTTTTTGCTCCAGATAGTCAAGCAATAGCCGTCGCGCTGACGAGGCGGTCGCGTTAATCAGATTGACCATTTCATCGTCTGCCCGAATATACCGGATCAAGTGATCTAGTTCCGAGCAATTCATGGCGGTATGCGGGGAGCGAATACGAAGACGGCTTTGTAAGCCGGCGATGGCCGGATGACTGATATCCAAGTCGAATTTCTTGAGTACGTCAGCCAGCGAACTGCCCGACACAAAGCCGAAATGGCTTAGGTCGCCTTCGCACACGTTGAAGAGGGCGGGCAAGTGAAGCGATTGCCGGGACACATGCAGATACCGCAGATCGATCGACAGGCCATATGAGGCCACTATTTTTTTTGCAATGGACAAGAGGATCTGGCCGTCCCGCGCCAGAAAGAACAGCTGATCGATTTTCCTGCGCCTGGCCTGCGTGAGGATCCAGACGACAAACGCAAGGAGTAACGGGCCCACGAAACCGGCCGACACCTCGGCGAGCGTCTCATCATGGCCGCTGACGGCCTTCACGCGTAGTCGCGCCGTGCGCGCGCTTCCCGACAGAGCAGATCCAAGCAGCGGCGGCTCAATCGCAGCCTTGTAGAGCTCACGCTCCAATCGACCGGGCGACGCCTTGAAGAACGGTGCAGCGCGACCGCCTGCGCGCCAGACCTGAAGTACGTCGGAAAATACGCTGTCGCCAATGTGTAGGTGTTTCACGCCACTGCCTTTGGCATCTGAGAAAAGGGATCCCGTCCTCTTTGTACGACCGTTCTCGCATGAAATGAACAGCTGGGCCGGGTCCACGCGCACGCCGCAGCCGCTAAGCATGCTTTCCAGGTCCGAACGTGAAAAGTAGATGTCCGAGATAATCGCCGTTCTTCCCAATGCCGAAAAGCGATTGAAAGTCTCCACCATACCGGTTATGGGGCGGAGCAGGCGCTTTTCGAGCCCGACTTCGATGGCCTGCGCCGCAGTCAGAAATTCACGTGGCAAGTCCGCCGACGCTGCAATCTCCGCGTAAACGTTCTCAAGCGTCGCTTCACGCTCGACACTGAGCTTGCGTGCCCTCCACTCCGCCGATTGCCGAATCGTCACCCATTCGCCGGGCTGCACGACCGAACCGAATCTCCGTTGCAGCCGATACCCCGTCACCAGAAACACATCGGATGGCCTATGTAAAGGTCTTGTTACTAAGGTATCGAATGCATCAAAAGAAACCAAGCCATTCCTGGTCCATATTCTTTGCGCATCCACGTCGTGTAGTGGACGTATGCTCGCAACAAGGTGCTGGATACCAGCCGACACGAATCGTTGGTTTATGGCGCGTTCGAGCAGAAGGTTTGTCGCATTCATCGGTGTCTTCCACCTTTCAGAACGGGGATTGTTTTCGTCGCCGCCGCGCTTGTGTTGCCCGACATTGGCCGGGGCACCGCCACGCGTCCATACGCTGATCCGCGCACTCCGCAAAATGCTAAACGCGAAAGGAAATTTACAAAGGCCCACAAGGCAGGGCCCCGGCAGGATCAATTGAACCAGCCCGCGTTGGCGAAGGCTCGCGTTCTTGAGAGAATCGGGCCATGAACAAAAGTAACCAAGTTTTCCCCGGAAGTCTAGAGGGTGTGTTAGGCACTTTGTATTGGACCTGGTAGGCAGTATGACTTCCTGCGGGACAGAGGCTGGCCTGCCGCAACGGAATCAAACGCGGGTTAGCATTGCTGTCAGAGCCGCACG
>NZ_JACHDI010000068.1:0-4090 GCF_014201025.1 Paraburkholderia sp. MM5384-R2 | reverse complement strand
TAGAGGGGGGACAACGTCTACGGCTACGAGGCGGGGCGCTCGAACTGCAGATAGTGACCGCAGAATATCGCATCAAAAGAATAATGTATACCGTATCGTCATGGACCGTGGTTTGGGCTGAAGTCAGGAATTCGGCCGAATCCGTCCTCCAACGCTTGGCGCATATGCGGGCCCTGCCTCGTCGCGGTCCTCGCATAGCAAATTTTTTAGACGTCCGCCGCTCGACAAATTGTCGTTAGTATACAATCTTCATAAGCCCGGTAGTATTGAGCAACACTGACGCGCTTCCAGCGCGCAGTCCGGATCTTCAGATCGAGAGGAAAGCGGCAATGCCGATGGTCACATTTCACAGGAACGGCGAGACCTATCAGGGAGAGGTCAAGCAGAACACCAATCTGGTCGTTCGCGCCGGCATCAAGGAGTTTCCGTTTCCGCACCTTCGCTATGAGTGCGGGATGGGGAAATGCTCCAAATGCGCGTGCGTCATCCGCGCGGGTGGCGAGCATCTGCCCGCACCCAACTGGAAGGAAAAGAAGCAGCTCGGCGAGCGCCTCGAACAGGGATATCGCCTCGCCTGTCAGCTCTGGATCGAGCACGACATCGAACTCGAACAAACCGACGTGGGGGCCGCGGCATGAGCGTGAACGCGACACAGTCGATCAGTTACGTGATTCTCACGAGCAAGCCCGGCCAGTACCGCACGGAACCCATCGGCAAGCTGGCGCCGGCCGAAACGTGGGACTACGTATATTGCGGACGTCATCTCGCGACCTTCGTGATTGCCGCGCTTTACGGCGACGCGCGGATTCGCGTTACCAACGAAGCGGAGGGTGGCGAAGTCAACGATATGCCGACCCGCTTCCTCGAAAAATTCTCCGACAGGGATGAGGCGTTCGCGGCGCTTCAGATCCTGGTGGGCACGCGCGACCAGGACGCGCTATTGCGACCGGGCGTCACCGCGGTGGCACGCTGAAGCACGCTGCGCTCATATCCATTCACGTATCCAGCCAGAACAGGTCTCACGCATGATCCAGATTACGTTTCTCAGCAATGACGGCAAGTGCGTCAGCGCCCCGCCGAACAGCAACCTGCTGCGCGTCTCGCTGCGCGAAAAAGGCGGTATTCCTTTCAAGTGCGGCGGCGGTCTGTGCGGCACCTGCAAGTGCAAAGTCGAACGCGGCCTCGAACACACCGACGCGGTGAAAGAGAAGGAAAAGCGCCATCTCAGCGACGCCGATCTCGAAGCCGGTTACCGGATGGCCTGCCAGACTTTCATCAACGGAGACGTGAGCGTGTCATGGTGAAGCCGCAGCCGACCGACGAGCCGCTCGGCTCCCTGCCCGACGATCAACGTCGCCGTCTGCTCGAGATCGGGCCGCGCTGGAACGAGGACATCACCGCTCACCGGCAGACGGTGATCGACTGCTATACGCCGCTCGTCGCCGCTGCGCCGAAGGACGGCATCGTCGTGGAGCGGGACGTGCAATACGGTACGCACGCCCGTCATGTGCTCGACGTCTTTCAGCCGGCAGCGCTCGCGTCGCGTGACGATGGCGATGACCCCGGGCCGCGCGATGCCGTCGTGTTCATCCACGGCGGTGCGTTCGTGCGTGGCAACAGGAGCGTGAACGGCCAGATTTACGACAACGTCTGTTATTGGTTCGCGTCGCAGGGACTGGTCGCGATCAACGTCGAATACCGGCTCGCCGACGTGGCGCCGTACCCGGGCGGCGCGCACGACGTCGCCGATGCGCTCGCCTACATTCAGCAGCATGCGCGCACGCTGCGGATCGACCCCGCCCGCGTGTTCGTCGTGGGCCATTCGGCGGGCGGCGCGCATGCGGCCGCATGTCTGTTCGATCCGACCGTCATTGAGCAACGCCCGCCTTCGCCTATCGCCGGTCTGGTGCTGATCAGCGCGCGGTTGGCGGCCGACGTGCGCCCGGGCAACCCCAATGCGAAGCCCGTGCGCGCGTACTTCGGCGACGACGAGAGCCTGTATCCGGTGCGCTCTCCGCTCAGTCACGTCGCGCGCTCGTCGGTGCCGCTGATGATCGCGGTGGCCGAGTTCGAGAATCGCTATCTGGACGAATACGGCGCGCAGTTCTTCTTCGAAGCGCTGCGTCATCGCGGCACGCCGCCCCGGCTGATTCAGATGCGCGGTCACAACCACACGTCGATCGTGGCTCACTTCAATTCCGGCGAGGAGTATCTTGGGCGCGAGATTCTGCACTTCATCGGGAGCGTGGGTCGATAAAGCGAAACACATATCGCGCTCGCCCAGGAGCCACGATAGCGATGCGCACGCGCTTCAACTATCGGTGCCGTCTGGACCGATAGTTGAACGTGCGCGGCAACCTTCATGAACAGCGCAGTCGATTCGCCTCGATGGCCTCCCAGACCGACGGCACCGGAGCCGAGCGAACCGGCGAAGGCACCGAGCTACGCATCCCGTCATAGTCGAGCTTGAACTCGTCGACCGCCTGCTGCAGCTGCAGGATCTGCTGCGACAGCGAAGACGCCGCGGCGGCGGTCTGTTCGACGAGCGCCGCGAAGGTCACGGTTGAACAGGGAAAAGCCGATGCGCGGAGCCGAACGGTCCCGCTCGCAAAAATTATTGGTATACTGTGTACAATAAAATGTGCTCGCAAAACACATTTTTAGGCGTCACCCTCGCCGGTCCGCATGCCCCGCCCTCCGGAAGATCGTCGGTTGGTCGTCAACCACGGCAATTCCGCACCTTCAAGCATGTTCAAAAAAATTCCGCAATCCTCCTTGACCCGCTGATCGATCAAAGTCAAAAAACGCTGGCGCCTTTTTTGTATACCGCATACTTTGTCCTGCTGGATGATGATCACCCATAACTTCACGACCTCGCGCCAGCACCGAGGACGCCCCGCATCAAAGGAATAACGGATGAAAAAGACGTTCTACATTGCGGCCGCAATTTCAGGCGCAGCCGCCGTCAACGCCCACGCCCAAGGAAGCGTCACGCTTTACGGCCTGATCGACGCCTCGATCCAGTACACGAACAATCAGGGCGGCGGCAGCACGGTGGCGATGTCAAGCGGTACCACGCGCGGCAGCCGCATCGGGTTTCTCGGAACGGAAGATCTGGGCGGTGGAAACCACGCGATCTTCCGGCTCGAAAACGGCTTCGACGTCACCGACGGATCGCTCGGACAAGGCGGTTTGATGTTCGGCCGGCAGGCCTATGTCGGCCTCCAGAACGACCGTTGGGGCACGCTGACCTTCGGTAGGCAATACGAATCGATGGTCGATTACGTGGCTCACCTGACGGCCGCCGACTGGTCCGTCTACATGGAACACCCCGGCGACATGGACCTGACGAACCGCGGGGTACGTGTCGACAATTCCGTGAAATTCACGAAAACCTACGGCGCTTTCACGGGCAGCGCGCTGTACAGCTTCGGCGGTCAGGCCGGCAGCTTCGGCGCGAACAGCATGTGGAGCGTGGGCGGCAGCTACGACGACGGTCCGCTGTATGTGGGCTTCGGCATGACTTACGCACGGCAACCCGGCGCGCGGAACACCGGCACGTTCTGGAAGGCGTCGAACTCCGCCATTGGCGAATACGTGACGGTGGCGCACTCGTTCCTGACCGTCGGCGGCGGCGCGGCGTACAAGTTCGGCTCGCTGAAGCTGGGCGGCGACATCACCAGCACGACGTACAAGGACGGCTTCGAACAGCAGAACGTCAACTTCATGAACTACGAAATCAACGGCGTGTACTACTTCACGCCGGCGCTTTCGGCGGGGCTGGGCGTCACCTACACCGACGGCAAGGTCGATGCGAACGACGGCGACCCACGCTACATCCAGTACAACGCGACGGCGACCTACAGCCTCTCGAAACGCACCGACCTCTATGCATTCGCCACCTTCCAGCGCGCGATGGGCGACGCACAGGTGGCGCAGGTCACGCAGTTCATCAGCCCGTCAAGCACCAATAAACAGGCGTCGGTCGGCCTCGGCCTGCGCCACACCTTTTAACGACGTCGCGCTAACGCGCTGAGGCTTTCGCCTCGTCGACGACTCGAATTTCCATGCCCTGCGAAGGGTATGGACC
>NZ_JACHDI010000067.1:0-4254 GCF_014201025.1 Paraburkholderia sp. MM5384-R2 | reverse complement strand
CCCCATGACGTTCGAGAAAAACTGGTTCGCCGCTCAACAGGGGCGAGCCGCATAAATCTCTCAGCTATGGGATTCGCGAAACAGGGGCAAGGTCAGTCAGCGTCTTTGTACCGCCGACTCGGAGCTTGGATGAGATGGCAAACTTCGAAAACCCCGGAATCTCGAACGTCGCGAAGCCGCAGGGGCGCCCGAGAGCCTCGACTCTGCCGAGAGGCCAAGTAATCCACCAAAATTCGGCGCATGGCTCACCTGCGTCTTTCGTGCCGATCTTTACATAGACATTACCGGAAAGATTGAACTGGAAGTACAGGTCTTCGGTCGCGCCGGGTTGCACGGTAATGACGTGCACTGGTTCACAATCGACCGGTTGCGCCGCCAAGCCAACCACCATAACGAGCGGAAGCATAATTCGGGCTTTCGATACCATCGCTGACGAGGCGGTCGTCATCATGCGAAGAATCACGTTTGCCTCCAAAAACGTTTTTTGCACATGAACGGTCGCTTTACCCGAAACATCGAGCGCGAAACGAGCCTTTGATGACTTGGTGCGTCTAAAACTTCCAGGAGCCAACTTGTACGCCCAATCCGCCATGATGCTTTCCAACGGCGATATAGACCGATGGCGCGGGAGGCGGAGGAGGGAGCGTCGCGATAGCCGCTTCAACAGCTTTCCTCAAATCGTTGTTTGGCCCGGGCCCCTTCGTGATGTCATTCCAGGCATTGCGTGCAAACTTGACGACCTCGTTATGCGGCCCGATCTCCAACAACGTCGTCGAGCAGGATCACCGTGCCATTAAACGCATCATCAAACCGATGATGGGGTTCAAGGAATTCCGCTGTGCGCGCATCATCCTGTCTGGCATAGAGATCGCGCACATGATCCGCAAGGGGCAGATGTGTGACGACGGCGTCGCCTCGACTGCAGCCGAGCAATTCTATTCTTTGGCAGCGTGAGTAGTCCTACTCATATCAGCTTTTGCTCAAGCTGCGATTGTTATCGCGACAGAACCTGCCAGATCCGCCGGTGCGACGTGCAATCTAGGAAGGCTGATCGTGCATTGCGCGGTCAATAGCCGTTAATTGATCTGAGGCCATCGCGACGATGCACGAAGCATGGGCGATGCGACCCCGGCGTCAAACGCCGGGCGCGTCCGGCGGCACGCCCAGCAAATGCAATGCGCCGCCAGTCACTTCGCTGAACACCGGCCCGGCGACGGTCCCGCCATAGTACGCCTTGCCCGCCGGGTCGTCGATCATCACCGCGACGATCAGCCGTGGGTCGCTCATCGGCGCCATGCCGACAAATAGCGCGCGATAGCGGTTCTTCGCATACGTCGCGCCGACCTGTTTGCGGGCCGTGCCAGTCTTGCCGCCGATCCGGTAGCCGGCCACCGCCGCCGCCCGTCCCGTGCCACCCTCGCCGGTGCCCATCTCCAGCATCGCGCGGATCGCCTGCGCAGTGGCCGGCTTCGTCACGGCGAGATCGGTCTCCACGGAGGGCCCCGCGGCATGCGCCCCGGTGCGCAGCAGACTGACGCGTTGCATCGTGCCGTCGCCCGCATATGCGGTGTAGATCTGCGCGATCTGCAGCAGCGACGCGGAGAGCCCGTAGCCGTACGCCATGGTCGCCTGTTCGATCGGACGCCAGCGTTTGAACGGCCGAACCTTGCCGGACGCGACGCCCGGAAAGGTCAGCTCGGGCCGCAGGCCGAGTCCGTATTGCTGGTACTTGGTCCAGATGGTTTCGGCCGGCAGGTTCAGCGCGAGCTTCGCGAGCGCGATGTTGCTCGACTTCTGCACCGCTTCGGAGACCGTCATTACGCCGTGATTCGAAGTGTCGTGAATCACGGCCGGGCCGATCTTGTACCAGCCGGGCCCGGTGTCGATCACGCTTTGCGGCCGCACCTTGCCCTCGTCGATCGACAGGGCGACGACCACCGGCTTGATCGTCGAACCCGGTTCGAAGGTGTCGACCACCGCGCGATTGCGCAGTTGCTTGCCGGTCAGGCGCGCACGGTCGTTTGGATCGAAGCTTGGATAGTTGGCGAGCGCGAGGATCTCGCCGTTGCGCGCGTCGAGCACGACCACGCTGCCGGCTTCGGCGTGATGTTTCGCGATCGCGTCCTTCAGTTGCCCATAGGCGAGTTGCTGGATGCGCCGGTCGATCGTCAGATGGATGGTGTCGCCGTTGTGCGCGGGCACCAGCGACCGCGTTTCGGAGACCACGCGGCCGAGCCGGTCGCGGATCACTTCGCGCTGGCCGGGCACGCCGAGCAACTGCTCGTTGGCGGCGAGTTCGACGCCTTCCTGGCCGTTGTCCTCGATATCCGTGAAGCCGACCACGTGCGCCGCCGATTCACCTTCGGGATAGAAGCGTTTCGAATCGGCGATCTGCGTGACGCCGGCGAGGCCGAGCTTCGAGAGCCGGGCGGCGGTGTCGGCATCCACCTGGCGTTTGAGCAGCACGAAAATCTTGTCGCCGTTCAGACGCTTTCGCAATTCCGCCAGCGGCAGGTCGAGCGTCTTCGCCAGCGGCGCGACGGCGGCTTCGTCGATCTGCTTCGGATTGGCCCAGATTTCGTAGGTCGCGAGGCTGACGGCGAGCATCGACCCGTTGCGATCGACGATGCGCCCGCGCGTCGCGTCGAGTTCGATCGTGCGCTGATAGCGTTTTTGCCCCTGATCGACGTAGAAGTCCTGGTTCACCACCTGCACCCAGAACGCGCGAGCCGCCAGCGACGCGAACGCGCCGAACACCAGCAGGACGATGAACTTCGAACGCCACGCCGGCAATCGCGCGGCCAGCAACGGGTTCTTCGCGACGGGCGCGTACGAATCATGCGACTGCGATTTTTTCTTCTGGATCATTGGTGCGGGTAATGAACTCGAGAACGCGATTAACTTGCGCCGCCCGAATCGGCGGCGGTCAATACCTTGAGATGCGAGTGGAAGTGCACGGCCAGCACCACCCCCGACGCCGGCGAGCGTCGCCGCTGCAATTGTAATGAGAGCGTAATCTGGATGCGAGATCCATGCAAGTGGATAGTGACCGGGCGGGTGTCGCGCACCGGTTCTGTCGCGATAACAATCGCAGCTTGAGCAAAAGCTGCGATTGTTATCGCGACAGAACCACCGCCGGGTGACCCGCCTTTCACCTCTTCAACATCGGCGACCAGATCCATTCAAGCAGTGATGGCCAGCGCTTCGAGACCCAGTTCGATACCTTCCAGGCTCGCCATTCGCCCAAATACTTCGGCCTCGACAAGGGTATCAGCGCCAACACCGCCGTCGCCAACCACGTGCCGTTCAACCTGACCGTCTTCGGCGCTCACGAACACGAGAGCCATTACGTGTTCGATCTGCTCTACAACAACACCTCCGACATCCGCCCGCAGCTGCATTCCACCGACACGCACGGCACAAACCAGGTGAACTACTGGACCCTGTATGCATTCAGCTATCAGTTCGCGCCGCGCTATCGCGACTTCCACAAGAAACTTGCCGGTCTCGTTGGCAGTCATGCACCGGGTCACTACGGAAAGTGGCTCGTCAAACCTTTGCGCAAATCCAATGACGAACTGATCATCCGTGAATGGCCGGCCGTCCAGCGGATCATGGCCTCGCTCGGGCAAAAGCAGGTCTCGCAGGCGACCCTCGTGCGCAAGCTCTCGAGCTACAAGCGCCAGAACCAGACGAAAAAGGCGCTCTGGGAACTTGATAGCCTTTGCCGCACACGCCATATCCTGCAGTTCATCAATGATGTGGACCTGCGCCAGTCGATACAGAAGGCGCTCAACCGGGGCGAAGCGTACCACCGGCTGCGCCGCGCGATTGCCTTCGTCAATGCTGGCAAGCTGCGCGTGCACAACGAGGCCGAGCAGCAACTGTGAAACGATTGCGCACGCCTGATCGCCAACGCCATGATCCACTACAAGACCGCCTTGCTCTCGCGCGTGCACGAGCAAAAACGCATTGCGGGCGACGAGGCCGCGATGACGTTCATCGCCGGCATGTCGCCGGACGCCTGGCGGCACGTCAACTTCTTCGGCGCCATGGATTTCGGTGCCGCGACCACGCCCGTCGACATCGACGCGCTCACCTCCCGTTACGCTGATCCCGAGTACTGGGCCCGCATGCTGCAGGCGGCAGCCGAAGAGAAGCCCCTCGCGTCAGAATACTTGTCGCCCCGATAGAATCGATGAACCGGGGGCGATTATGAGAAAACGAATTGGCAAAATACGGACAAGCATTCAA
>NZ_JACHDI010000066.1:0-4727 GCF_014201025.1 Paraburkholderia sp. MM5384-R2 | reverse complement strand
CGCATGCACCAATAGACTACGGGCGACGGAACGCCCGGTTTCCTCCCGCCAGACATCGACGGTAAAACAACGAACGAAGCGACCTCACGTCGCACGAAAGAAAACTTATCTTAATGGCACGATCAGGTTTCACTTTTCCCCGGGAAAACTCCGTTCGCTCACGCAACTAAATTTGTTAATAGTTTTCAAGTTTCAGGCAGCAGATGACGGTGTGTTGCCCGTGCCGTGGTCATTCGCCCGCCTTGATCGGTTGCCAGCGACGTCGCGTTGCGTTGAAGCGGCACCCCGGCAAGCGAATGACGCGTTTGTAGTGTAGGTCATAACCGCTCTCCCGCTCCGATGGGTCCCCGACGCCCGGGCGTCCGACTTTCAACGAACGGTTCCTTGCGACTTTGGCTTCGGTCAGCGATGCGTCCTGGCGTTGTGAAAACCGTGGTGGAATCCGACACGCAAGCAGGAAACCGTGAATGAAGTTTTTTTGCCGGTCGCCCCCAGCCACGCTGTCCGGCAGCGGCTAACCACAGGCGCTGTGCAGCCTTTGGGGGTGGGCGCGGCATCAGCGGCACAGCGCCGATGTCTAACGTGCATTTTGTCCTGTCGGACGGACGTCATCGAAGGTGGCCGAGGCGGCAACAGCGCGCGCGAGGCCAACGGCGAAGCCTCGGAGGAAGCGGGCAGCGTCATGATGCCGGGGTTACACTGCTAGATAGCAGGCCTTAGCAACAGGAGGGCGCCATGACTGACATCGGCCCGGAAAGCACATTCCGGGGATTGCCTCTGACTGCTGAGCAGGATGCGGAAGTGAGGCACTATGCCGATGGTCTGCCGCCGCTCGTTTCTCGCGGCTTGCCCTTCGTCGCGCTGCGTTAGCAGAATTAATGGACATATTAGCGCTTCAATGAACACCATTAGCGCCAATTGTGACCTCCAACAGCTACTCAATTGTTTTTGCCCGACTCGGCTTCCGGCGACGCCGGTCGTTTCTCCGAAGGCAAGATTGCGCCCACGATGCGCTCGATGAACTCGAAGAACTTGTCGACGCCGTAGCCTGCGACAAATGCCAACGCCAGTGGTGGTAGCGTCTTGCTGCCATCCAGAAAGCTGGTGAATAGTCCGATTGTGATGCCAATAATGACGGCCGTCGCGATTTGAGCGAGATTTACGATCGGCGACTTGCGAACGTGATAGGTGCTCGTCGCCAATTCCGACCAGATGCGCCGCAAGACAGCTGCGCAAGCGCCGAGCGCTGCATACAGCACGGGAAGTACAAACCCGACGATCGATCCTCCAAAGTTGTCCGCCTCTGCCTTCAGTCTCAGCGCGATTTCGCGGATATCCTGATAAACTGCAATTTTTTGAAACCCTTCCTGCACCTGATCTAAGGGCGGCCGTGGCCTAGGTCGTGCATCGGGTTTCGGTGGCGCGCCCAGCTTCGGCGGCTCGTCCGGCACTTCCGCGGTGCCCACATGCAGCAGCGGCAGTTTAATCTCAAGATTGGCTCGCAAACCATCTGCCGTGCACATCCAGAAGTTTGTATCGGGGTTGGTGACAGGCTCCGCCATCCCAACGTCCTTTGTGTAGCAATTGCCCATGTATTCGTCACGTTGCCAAATTTCCGTCCTTTTATCAAATTTCAGGTAACCGAGAAAATTCATGACGGCATTCAGGCCGCCGATGTCCGAATAGATCTGGCGCATGCTGACTGCGAACTTCTGAATGTTCTCCTTTAGTTCACGCGCCATTTGTGAGTTAACAAGGTGGTCGATTGCGTGCTCACTGTCATGCACGTCCTCACGAGAGTCCCAAACCTGCAGAACGAAGGCTTGCGTTTCGTCGTGGATCAACAGGGCAAGCTTGTCGTTCGATTCGACCTGTTTGTCGATATCGGTGGCGAATTGGTTAAAGACCAGCATCAGGCATGACAGCGCGATTACCAGCACCGCAATGACCGCTGTGATGCATCCGTATGTCCACATCGATCTTTGCGCCATGGCTGGCGCCTGACGATTAAGCGTCTCCCTCGTTACTGGAGAAACCGCATTTGCTATTGTCGCGTACGCCGCATAGAAAGATGCAATATCTTCAGCATCCCAATGGTTTCTTGATCGTGCCTCGACTGCACGACCGACCGCGCTGAGATGCCTTTCCTGAATTTCGATGCCACGCTGTGCGGCAAACGAAAGGAGCCGCTGGCAAACGGACACGTCGCGCGCCAAGCCGTACACCAAAGATCCTCGGGGGATATAGTTGGTGTTGGAATCAGACGTGTCTGATGGAGAAGGATCAGAACTCATTTTCGAATTGCTGAGGCATGACTGTCTTTCCGCGCGTTCACTTAAAGCTGTTTCGGTCATCCCCAGAAAATTTCTGCTACTCGTGACCCCTTTACTGTCCCCACGCGCCTTTAGTCTTGCCTTGGTGGTCCTCGCGGAGCAGTTCGCCGCTCTTTTGCGGCAGACGCTTAATCAGAGGGGGCCTTCGACGGCGGTCCTCTATCTGGGCGCTTCGCTCACCGATTCTGGTCCTTGCCGGCTTCGCCCGTCACCTACAACCGCAGGTCGAAGAGGCGAAGAGCTCCCATGGCAAGGTGAGGCGGACCGTGAGTGGGTAAGAAAACCGCTTCTAAAGTGGAATTTTACTGTTAATTAGACACGCGTAATTATTAATTCCGGCGCATGGTCGGAATGCTATGTGATAAACCATCATTGACTTGCGGTGACCAGAGGTTGATTACCCGCTTCGACTCAAATTCGTCCATGTGGAAGCGTGAGACGATCGTAAATGAAGAACATGGTTGGAACACCATTCGCCGCGGCGAATTGGACCGATTTGAAAAAGGGCGCATCGAATTCATGAGGTCAAGCTTAGGTCAGAAGTGACGCGATGTCATCCCAATAAATGCGTTGAAAATCGGACAACCAGACCTACCGAATCCGACAACTTTATTTTTTATAGTTTCCAACGTACGTTGAAAGTGGTCACGAAAGCGACGGATCGTCATGAAGTTGAATAAACCTCGACGATGAGTTCTTCGATCTGCACGCCAATCACAGCAGCCAGGTCGCTGAGCAGGCCATGCCGTACTTCGCTGCGCTTTACGAAATCGAGCGCGACGCTGCAGTGCTGGATGCCGAAGAGCGCCGCAGGCTTCGCCAGAGCCGGGCCAAACCGGTGTGCGACGCACTGTACGAATGAATGGAGGCGCCGCAGATCCGCGTCCTGCCTGTTAGGCGGTGTAGGCAGGGGGGCGACGAAGTCCGCGAGAAACGGGGCTTACGGCGAAGCGGTTACGCCAAGATGAGCCTCCAGGCTGAGCATGGGACGGTTGAGGAACACGAACCTGTTTGCAGTCGTGCGAACACGCTTGCCTCGCATCACGCCGTGCAAACCCAGTTGGGCTTCATCAACCGTTCGACCGTGCAGCGCGCCACCGCGATACGCTCCAGGTTCATCTGCTTCCAGACTTTATCCGGGCCGTAGACCTGCATGTTGGCCTGCCACACGCGCTTGATCTCCGGCCGCAGACGTTCATCGCGGATTGCGCGAACACCGTGCCGCGACGGATCACGAAGCAGCGCGGCATGGCGTCGGTAGCCCGACGGGGCAATCCGCAAGACCTTGCACATCGGCTCGACCCCGAAGGTATCGCGATGCTGATCGATGAAGGCCTTCTGGACTTCAGGCGGCGGTCGAGCGCCGCCTGGGCGAAAAACGCACTCGCCAGCTTCAGAATCTCGTTGGCACGGAGCAGTTCCTTGTTCTCGCGCTCCAGTGCCTTGAGGCGTTCGCGTTCCGACGTAGGTCACGCCCTCACGCTCCCCGCTATCCACTTCCTCTCGCTTGATCCACCCCAGCAATGTCTGGCTCGTGCATCCGATATTAGGGGCGATGGATTCGATCGCCGCCCACTGCGACGGATACTCGCCGCGATACTCTTGCACCATGCGCACTGCCCCCCGCGTCAGAATACTTGTCGCTCCAATACAATCGATGAACCGGGGGCGATGATGAGAAAACGAATTGGCAAAATACGGACAAGCATTCAAGGACAGAGCTGTTGCGCGGTTGCTGCCGCCGGAGAGCGCGGTTTTGGAAGACGTTGCACGTGAGGTTGGCGTGGGGGCGGGGACGCTGGAGCGCTGGCGCAGTGATGCGCTGTCCAGGCCCGCTCGCGAGCGGGCCTGGACAGCGGCGGCGCGATTCGACGCCGTGCTGACGACCGCTGCGATAGATGAGGCTGCCAGGAGCGCATGGTGCCGCGCCAACGGTGTGTACCCGCACGAGCTGGCTTGCTGGCGGCAAAGCGCCACGCAGGCGCTGGCCGAGCCCGAGGAGGCGCGTGCCAGCCCGCAGCAGACCCAGCAGGACCGGCGTCGCATCAAGGAACTCGAGCGCGAGTTGCAGCGCAAGGACCGTGCGTTGGCTGAGACGGCCGCGTTGCTGGTCCTATCAAAAAAAGTCGCGGCGATCTTCAGCAGGGGCGAGGACGAATGATCGGCCTCGAAGATCGCCAGTCGCTGGCTCATGATATCCACACCGCGCATAAGGCCGGCGCACGGCTGCGCCTATCCTGTGACACGGCCGGCATCGACGTGCGCACGCTGCAGCGCTGGAATACCGGCGCGGGCCTCGTATCGGGCGATGGCAGGCCCCATGCGGTACGCCCGCAACCTGCTCATGCGCTGAGCGCCGCCGAGCGTGCCGAGGTGCTGCGCGTGGCCAACGAG
>NZ_JACHDI010000065.1:0-5049 GCF_014201025.1 Paraburkholderia sp. MM5384-R2 | reverse complement strand
CAGCATGATCTTGAACGCTTCGGTAACCTTCTCGGTCGTAGCTCCTCCGCCGACGTCGAGGAAGTTCGCCGGTTCGCCGCCGAACAGCTTGATGGCGTCCATCGTTGCCATTGCGAGGCCAGCGCCGTTCACGAGGCAGCCGATGTTGCCGTCGAGCGAGATGTACGCGAGGTCGAACTTCGATGCTTCGACTTCAGCCGGATCTTCTTCGTCCAGATCGCGATACGCGACGATTTCCGGGTGACGGAACAGTGCGTTCGAATCGAAGTTGAACTTGGCGTCCAGCGCGATGACCTTGCCGTCGCCGGTCAGGATCAGCGGGTTGATTTCGGCCAGCGAAGCATCGGTTTCCCAGAATGCCTTGTACAGGCCTTGCAGGATCGCGCGCGCTTGCGGGATCGAGGCATCGGGCACGCCGATTTTCTTCGCGAGGTCGTCAGCTTCAGCGTCCTTCAGGCCGGTCGACGGGTCGACAGCAACCTTGTGGATCAGCTCGGGCGTCTTTTCCGCGACTTCTTCGACGTCCATGCCGCCTTCGCTCGATGCCATCACGACGATCTTCTGCGAAACGCGATCGATCACGAGGCCGACATACAGTTCCTTCTTGATGTCAGCGCCTTCTTCTATCAGCAGACGGTTCACCTTCTGGCCTTCCGGACCAGTCTGGTGCGTGACGAGCTGCATGCCGAGGATCTGGTTCGAGTATTCACGAACCTGTTCCAGCGACTTGGCGACTTTCACGCCGCCGCCCTTGCCACGGCCACCCGCGTGGATCTGAGCCTTCACGACCCACACCGGGCCGCCCAGCTCTTGCGCGGCCTTGACCGCATCGTCCACCGAGAAGACCGGCTTGCCGCGCGGTACCGCGACGCCGAATTTCCGCAGGATTTCCTTACCCTGGTACTCGTGAATCTTCATGCGTGATTCCCTTCAGTCTGAGAGTTGAATTGCATTTGTTTACCTTGGCTAAGGAAAGCTCATCTTCGGTACGGGGCGTACATATTCTCGCCGTGAAACGCTCGTACTGCCTGCAAGCAATTGCAGCAAGTCCAAGGCTCTATAACGCCTTGACAACTGCTGGTACCGCTTCGAAGAGATCGCCGACGAGCCCATAGTTCGCCACCCTGAAGACCGTGGCTTCTGGATCCTTGTTGATCGCGACGATCACCTTGCTATCCTTCATTCCCGCGAGGTGCTGGATCGCCCCTGAGATACCGCGCGACCGCCAGCGGCTCCACGCCGTCGTTTGAGTCGACGAGGGTCGCGGGGTCCGCACCGATCGCGAGCGCCGTGCGCAAACGTTTTCCTGAGTCTGCTGATCGGCCGCTACATCGATGTGTGGGAGTATCCCGGCGGTCGGATCGAGATCCGGGCCGACGCCAGGGCTTTGTCAGCAGTCTGGCAACGCCAAGCGTTGTCTTCGGTAGTATCTCTGGATCTCTATGCAGCTTGCGACACCTCTGTCACCCGGGTTTTGCGTTCTAGAGGCGCAAACCGAACAGGCGTTTGCTGGGCGATCCGCTCGCGCATCTTGATCAGCGCCAGCACCGTGTCTATGGTCGGCGTCGCCTGCCCGACCAACCGGCCCATCTCCTGGACAACGCTGAGCAGCGGGTCGATCTCCATCGGGCGGCCGGCTTCGAGATCCTGCAACATCGAGGTCTTGTGCGCACCAACCGCACCCGCGCCATCGATACGCTTTTCGACATCCACGCGGAAATGCACGCCAAAACGGTCACCAATCGCTTTCGCTTCCATCATCATGGTCCGCGACACCGCGCGTGTCGCCGGGTCGCTCGTGATAACGTCCAGGGTTGCGTGGGTTAGAGCGCTAATCGGATTGAAGCAGAGATTGCCCCACAATTTCAGCCAGATCTCGTCACGGATATTGTCGCGGATCGGTGCGTCCAGATCCGCAGCAATAAAGATTTCGTGCAGCCTCTGGACTCGCTCAGTGCGCTCACCACTGGGCTCGCCGATCGGGAATTTCTTCCCGTACACATGGCGAATCACGCCCGGTTCGACGATTTCGGTTGCTGGGTACACCACGCAACCGATCGCACGTTCAGGCCCGAGGACGTTCCACTGCTTGCCGCCCGGATCAACGCTGTCGAGTGTGGTGCCGGCGAATTCGCCGCCGTGTTTGTAGAAATACCAGTAAGGAATCCCGTTCACCGCGGTAACAATCGCCGTGTCGGATCCCAGCAAGGGCTGCATCGCACCCATCACGCCCGGCACCGAATGCGCCTTTAGTGCAACGATCACGTAATCCTGCGTCCCGAGTTCACGCGGATCCGCCGAGCAACGCACCTTGACGACACGCTCCACACCATCGATCTGCAGACGTACACCGTTCGCCTGCATGGCGGCGAGGTGCGGGCCTCGCGCGACGAAACTAACGTCGGCTCCTGCCAGTGCGAGCTGCGCGCCGAGGTACGCGCCGATTGCTCCGGCGCCATAAACACAGATCTTCATCTGTCTCTCCCTGTTTTGAAGTTACGAATGCTGTCGAGCCGACATGGGCATCTATTTCGGCGTGGGTGGCGCGAATTTTTACGCCGGTACGGCCTAGCCCTTCGTGGTATTGCAGGCGCACGCCTACGCTGCGCGATTATGTTTGATCTGGTGTCAGCTCAGCGCGGTGGCCCGCCAGTGCCTCTTGAACAATCTGGCACAACGTCCCTTCGTTTGAAGTATCGAGCGCGGCCAGCAACGCGCGCCGCATGCGCGGCTCCCAGAAGCGGCGGATATGATCGGCGACGCCGGCGAGCGCCTCTTCGCGGTCCGGCATCGACTCGAAGAAGTCGCCGATCCGGTTCGCCATGTCGATCAGGTTCTGATTGTCCATCGCTCGCCTCACTTGCCCGACGTCGTGTTGGCCAGCTCGCGCTGCTTCAGCAGATCGAGCTGCTCGCTGTTGAAGCGCGAATAGTCCTGCTGCCATTGCGACGGTTGTTCGACCGGCATCACCTGCACCGCGGTCACCTTGTATTCCGGACAGTTGGTCGCCCAGTCCGAGCTATCGGTGGTGATCACGTTCGCGCCCGATTCGGGAAAGTGGAACGTCGTGTAGACCACACCCGGCTGCATCCGCTCGGTCACCTTCGCGCGCAGCACGGTCTGTCCCGCACGCGATTCGATGCCGACCCAGTCGCCGGTCCTGATGCCGCGCTCTTCGGCATCGTGCGGATGCAGTTCGAGCCGGTCCTCGTCGTGCCAGCGCGAGTTCTCGGTACGGCGCGTTTGCGCGCCGACGTTGTACTGCGAGAGGATGCGGCCCGTCGTGAGCAGCAGCGGAAATTTGCGCGTGACCTTTTCGGGCGTTGCGATGAACTTCGTAATCACGAACCTGCCCTTGCCGCGCACGAAGGTGTCGACGTGCATGGTCGGCGTGCCGTCCGGCGCGTCCTCGTTGCATGGCCACTGGATGCTGCCGAGCTCGTCGAGCTTCTGGTACGACACGCCTTGGAAGGTCGGCGTGAGACGCGCGATCTCGTCCATGATCTGCGACGGATGCGTGTAGTCCATTTCATAGCCGAGCGCGCGCGAGAGCAGCACCGTGACTTCCCAGTCGGCGTAACCCGGCACCGGCGGCATGACTTTGCGCACGCGCGAGATGCGGCGCTCCGCGTTGGTGAAGGTGCCGTCCTTTTCGAGGAACGACGAACCGGGCAGCAGCACGTGCGCGTACTTGGCGGTCTCGTTGAGAAAGATGTCCTGCACGACGATGCATTCCATCGACGACAGCGCCGCCGACACATGATGCGTGTTCGGGTCCGACTGCACGATGTCTTCGCCCTGGCAATAGAGACCCTTGAAGGTGCCGTGCACGGCTGCGTCGAACATGTTCGGAATACGCAGGCCGGGTTCCGGCTGCAACGTGACGTTCCACGCTTCCTCGAACAGCGTGCGCGTAACGGTATCGCTGATATGGCGGTAGCCCGGCAGTTCGTGCGGGAACGAGCCCATGTCGCACGAACCCTGCACGTTGTTCTGGCCGCGCAGCGGATTCACGCCCACGCCTGCGCGGCCGATGTTGCCGGTCGCCATCGCGAGGTTGGCGATACCGATCACCATCGTCGAGCCTTGCGCGTGTTCGGTGACGCCGAGGCCGTAGTAGATCGCGGCGTTGCCACCCGTGGCATAGATGCGGGCAGCTTCGCGCACCTGCTGGGCCGGCACGCCGGTCACTGCTTCGGTCGCTTCCGGCGCGTTTTCCGGCAGCGCGACGAAATCGCGCCACTGCTCGAACGCACGCGTTTCGCAACGCTCGGCGACGAACGCTTCGTTCAGCAGGCCCTCGGTCACGATCACATGCGCCAGCGCATTCACCACGGCCACGTTGGTGCCCGGGCGCAATTGCAGATGATGCGACGCCTTCACGTGCGGCGTATCGACGATATCGATCCGCCGCGGATCGACGACGATCAGCTTCGCGCCCTCGCGCACGCGGCGCTTCAGACGCGAGCCGAACACCGGGTGGCCGTCGGTCGGATTCGCGCCGATCACCATGATGACGTCGGCTTTATCGACCGACGCGAACGTCTGCGTGCCCGCCGATTCGCCGAGCGTGGTCTTCAGGCCATAGCCGGTCGGCGAGTGGCACACGCGCGCGCAGGTGTCGACGTTGTTGTTGCCGAACGCGGCGCGCACGAGCTTTTGCACCAGATAGGTTTCTTCGTTCGTGCAACGCGACGACGTGATGCCGCCGATCGAATCGCGCCCGTGCTTCGCCTGAATCCGGCGGAATTCCGAGGCCGCGTACGTGAGCGCTTCGTCCCAGCTGACTTCGCGCCACGGGTCGGTGATCTTCGCGCGGATCATCGGTCTGGTGATGCGGTCCTTGTGCGTCGCGTAGCCCCATGCGAAGCGGCCCTTCACGCACGCGTGGCCTTCGTTGGCGTGGCCGTTCTTGTGCGGCACCATCCGCACGACCTCGTTGCCCTTCATCTCCGCCTTGAACGAGCAGCCGACGCCGCAATACGCACAGGTGGTGACGACCGAGTGCTCGGGCTGGCCGAGCATCACGACGGACTTTTCCTGCAGCGT
>NZ_JACHDI010000064.1:2457-5238 GCF_014201025.1 Paraburkholderia sp. MM5384-R2 | reverse complement strand
TCAGAAGCCTCACACAGTATTGGAGGAAGGTTTGTCTGTCGAAAGACGGATCAATCATCGTCAGTACGTTGAGTGAGCGACCGGGTTCGAGAGAGCCCGAACACAGTAACAGGTTTGAACTGAAGAGTTTGATCCTGGCTCAGATTGAACGCTGGCGGCATGCCTTACACATGCAAGTCGAACGGCAGCACGGACTTCGGTCTGGTGGCGAGTGGCGAACGGGTGAGTAATACATCGGAACGTGTCCTGGAGTGGGGGATAGCCCGGCGAAAGCCGGATTAATACCGCATACGCTCGGGAGAGGAAAGCGGGGGATCTTTCGGGACCTCGCGCTCAAGGGGCGGCCGATGGCAGATTAGGTAGTTGGTGGGGTAAAGGCCTACCAAGCCGACGATCTGTAGCTGGTCTGAGAGGACGACCAGCCACACTGGGACTGAGACACGGCCCAGACTCCTACGGGAGGCAGCAGTGGGGAATTTTGGACAATGGGCGCAAGCCTGATCCAGCAATGCCGCGTGTGTGAAGAAGGCCTTCGGGTTGTAAAGCACTTTTGTCCGGAAAGAAAACCTCGTGGCTAATACCCGTGAGGGATGACGGTACCGGAAGAATAAGCACCGGCTAACTACGTGCCAGCAGCCGCGGTAATACGTAGGGTGCGAGCGTTAATCGGAATTACTGGGCGTAAAGCGTGCGCAGGCGGTGCTGTAAGACCGATGTGAAATCCCCGGGCTTAACCTGGGAACTGCATTGGTGACTGCAGCGCTGGAGTATGGCAGAGGGGGGTGGAATTCCACGTGTAGCAGTGAAATGCGTAGAGATGTGGAGGAACACCGATGGCGAAGGCAGCCCCCTGGGCCAATACTGACGCTCATGCACGAAAGCGTGGGGAGCAAACAGGATTAGATACCCTGGTAGTCCACGCCCTAAACGATGTCAACTGGTTGTCGGGCCTTCATTGGCTTGGTAACGAAGCTAACGCGTGAAGTTGACCGCCTGGGGAGTACGGTCGCAAGATTAAAACTCAAAGGAATTGACGGGGACCCGCACAAGCGGTGGATGATGTGGATTAATTCGATGCAACGCGAAAAACCTTACCTACCCTTGACATGTATGGAATCCTGCCGAGAGGCGGGAGTGCCCGAAAGGGAGCCATAACACAGGTGCTGCATGGCTGTCGTCAGCTCGTGTCGTGAGATGTTGGGTTAAGTCCCGCAACGAGCGCAACCCTTGTCCCTAGTTGCTACGCAAGAGCACTCCAGGGAGACTGCCGGTGACAAACCGGAGGAAGGTGGGGATGACGTCAAGTCCTCATGGCCCTTATGGGTAGGGCTTCACACGTCATACAATGGTCGGAACAGAGGGTTGCCAAGCCGCGAGGTGGAGCCAATCCCAGAAAACCGATCGTAGTCCGGATCGCACTCTGCAACTCGGGTGCGTGAAGCTGGAATCGCTAGTAATCGCGGATCAGCATGCCGCGGTGAATACGTTCCCGGGTCTTGTACACACCGCCCGTCACACCATGGGAGTGGGTTTTACCAGAAGTGGCTAGTCTAACCGCAAGGAGGACGGTCACCACGGTAGGATTCATGACTGGGGTGAAGTCGTAACAAGGTAGCCGTATCGGAAGGTGCGGCTGGATCACCTCCTTTCCAGAGCTATGCATTCATTGCATTCAAGTGCTCACGCTTATCGGCTGTGGTTAGAAGAAACGCAGGCAGGCTCAGGGGTCTGTAGCTCAGCCGGTTAGAGCACCGTCTTGATAAGGCGGGGGTCGATGGTTCGAATCCATCCAGACCCACCACGGTCTTGTCTGGTGAGCTGAAGGGCTGGGGCCGCTGGAATATCTGTGGGACTGGGGGATTAGCTCAGCTGGGAGAGCACCTGCTTTGCAAGCAGGGGGTCGTCGGTTCGATCCCGTCATCCTCCACCAATCCTCAATGCCAAGGGTTCAGCAGGAAGTGATGCTGAGTACTTTGCATTGGCGATTGAGCCAGTCAGCGCGGTACACAGTTTGACTGTGATATCGGCTGTCGTTCTTTAACAATCAGGAAGAAGTAGTAAAGAGATTCACGAAAGGCACCTGGAGATGGGTGCCAGGTAGGTGAATCAGGGTTGTGATTGTATCGATGTATTTTAAAGGTGATCGAAAGATTGCTTTGGAATACGGCGCAACACGAATACTCAACCTGTAGCGGAAGTGATCTGCGGTGAGCAATCATTGGGAGACACACCCGTTATAGGGTCAAGCGAACAAGTGCATGTGGTGGATGCCTTGGCGATCACAGGCGATGAAGGACGCGGTAGCCTGCGAAAAGCTCCGGGGAGCTGGCAAACGAGCATTGATCCGGAGATGTCCGAATGGGGAAACCCACTCCTAATGGAGTATCCGTAGCTGAATCCATAGGCTGCGTGAGGCGAACGCGGTGAACTGAAACATCTAAGTAACCGCAGGAAAAGAAATCAACCGAGATTCCCAGAGTAGTGGCGAGCGAAATGGGATCAGCCGGTACACGTTATCCGTATTGTTAGTCGAACGCTCTGGAAAGTGCGGCCATAGCAGGTGATAGCCCTGTAGACGAAAACAGCATGGAAGAACTGGGTGTACGAGAAGTAGGGCGGGACACGTGAAATCCTGTCTGAAGATGGGGGGACCATCCTCCAAGGCTAAATACTCGTGATCGACCGATAGTGAACCAGTACCGTGAGGGAAAGGCGAAAAGAACCCCGGGAGGGGAGTGAAACAGATCCTGAAACCGCATGCATACAAACAGTCGGAGCCTC
>NZ_JACHDI010000064.1:0-2361 GCF_014201025.1 Paraburkholderia sp. MM5384-R2 | reverse complement strand
AAGGGGTGACGGCGTACCTTTTGTATAATGGGTCAGCGACTTACATTCAGTGGCGAGCTTAACCGATTAGGGCAGGCGTAGCGAAAGCGAGTCCGAACAGGGCGTCCAGTCGCTGGGTGTAGACCCGAAACCAGGTGATCTATCCATGGCCAGGTTGAAGGCACGGTAACACGTGCTGGAGGACCGAACCCACTAACGTTGAAAAGTTAGGGGATGAGCTGTGGATAGGGGTGAAAGGCTAAACAAACCTGGAAATAGCTGGTTCTCTCCGAAAACTATTTAGGTAGTGCCTCGTGTATCACCTTCGGGGGTAGAGCACTGTCATGGTTGTGGGGTCCATTGCGGATTACTACGCCATAGCAAACTCCGAATACCGAAGAGTGCAATCACGGGAGACAGACATCGGGTGCTAACGTCCGGTGTCAAGAGGGAAACAACCCAGACCGCCAGCTAAGGTCCCCAAATATGGCTAAGTGGGAAACGAAGTGGGAAGGCTAAAACAGTCAGGAGGTTGGCTTAGAAGCAGCCACCCTTTAAAGAAAGCGTAATAGCTCACTGATCGAGTCGTCCTGCGCGGAAGATGTAACGGGGCTAAGCCATATACCGAAGCTGCGGATGCACAGTAATGTGCATGGTAGGAGAGCGTTCCGTAAGCCTGCGAAGGTGCACTGGAAAGTGTGCTGGAGGTATCGGAAGTGCGAATGCTGACATGAGTAGCGATAAAGGGGGTGAAAGGCCCCCTCGCCGTAAGCCCAAGGTTTCCTACGCAACGTTCATCGGCGTAGGGTGAGTCGGCCCCTAAGGCGAGGCAGAAATGCGTAGCTGATGGGAAGCAGATTAATATTTCTGCACCATTGTGAAATGCGATGGGGGGACGGATCGCGGAAGGTTGTCCGGGTGTTGGAAGTCCCGGTCCTTGCATTGGAGAAGGCGCTTTGGCAAATCCGGGCGCGTAATTCAAGGGTGCGAGGCGAGCCACTTCGGTGGCGAAGCAACTGGAAGGGGTTCCAGGAAAAGCCTCTAAGCTTCAGTTTCACAGTGACCGTACCGCAAACCGACACAGGTGGGCGAGATGAGTATTCTAAGGCGCTTGAGAGAACTCGGGAGAAGGAACTCGGCAAATTGGTACCGTAACTTCGGGATAAGGTACGCCCTCATAGCCTGACTGGCCTGCGCCAGAAGGGTGAAAGGGTTGCAATAAACTGGTGGCTGCGACTGTTTAATAAAAACACAGCACTCTGCAAACACGAAAGTGGACGTATAGGGTGTGACGCCTGCCCGGTGCCGGAAGATTAAATGATGGGGTGCAAGCTCCTGATTGAAGTCCCGGTAAACGGCGGCCGTAACTATAACGGTCCTAAGGTAGCGAAATTCCTTGTCGGGTAAGTTCCGACCTGCACGAATGGCGTAACGATGGCCACACTGTCTCCTCCCGAGACTCAGCGAAGTTGAAGTGTTTGTGATGATGCAATCTCCCCGCGGCTAGACGGAAAGACCCCATGAACCTTTACTGTAGCTTTGCATTGGACTTTGAACCGGTCTGTGTAGGATAGGTGGGAGGCAATGAAGTTGGGACGCCAGTCTCAATGGAGCCGTCCTTGAAATACCACCCTGATCTGTTTGAGGTTCTAACCTTGGCCCGTGATCCGGGTCGGGGACAGTGCATGGTAGGCAGTTTGACTGGGGCGGTCTCCTCCCAAAGTGTAACGGAGGAGTACGAAGGTACGCTAGGTACGGTCGGAAATCGTGCTGATAGTGCAATGGCATAAGCGTGCTTGACTGTGAGACTGACAAGTCGAACAGGTGCGAAAGCAGGTCATAGTGATCCGGTGGTTCTGTATGGAAGGGCCATCGCTCAACGGATAAAAGGTACTCTGGGGATAACAGGCTGATACCGCCCAAGAGTTCATATCGACGGCGGTGTTTGGCACCTCGATGTCGGCTCATCTCATCCTGGGGCTGTAGCCGGTCCCAAGGGTATGGCTGTTCGCCATTTAAAGAGGTACGTGAGCTGGGTTTAAAACGTCGTGAGACAGTTTGGTCCCTATCTGCCGTGGGCGCTGGATATTTGAAGGGGGCTGCTCCTAGTACGAGAGGACCGGAGTGGACGAACCTCTGGTGTACCGGTTGTCACGCCAGTGGCATCGCCGGGTAGCTATGTTCGGAAGAGATAACCGCTGAAAGCATCTAAGCGGGAAACTCGCCTTAAGATGAGATATCCCCGGGGCTTCGAGCCCCTTGAAGGGTCGTTCAAGACCAGGACGTTGATAGGTCAGGTGTGCACGTACAGTAATGTACTGAGCTAACTGATACTAATTGCCCGTAAGGCTTGATCCTATAACAGGTGTGTCTCGACCCGCG
>NZ_JACHDI010000063.1:0-5936 GCF_014201025.1 Paraburkholderia sp. MM5384-R2 | reverse complement strand
ACGCGCAAGGCGCTGATTGCGGCGGGCAATGCGGCCATGTCAGGGCGCGTGCGGGCAGCGGCTGAACGGCTCGCACGCAACAATGTCGCGGTGGAAAAGGCCAGACTCTCCGATCATGTCTACGAGCCGTCCAGGCCGGTGCCCGAAGGGTGGGCGAACCGCAGCGGGGATACGGAATTTCTGGATCGGTATGGGCTTGATGCCATGGACTTTACAATCAAGGGCTCGAACTTCAGGGCGCAGCTATACGAACCGGATGCGGCGGTCTTCGGCAACGATATGAAGCCGACCCTTGCCTTCAAGGGAACCGAAATGACAAGTCTGGCCGACTGGTCGAACAATGTTAACCAGAGCGTGAATATCGAATCGGAATACTACGAACGAGCAGTAAGGAGTGGCACCAAGCTACGTGAGATTACAGAGCCTATCGACATAACAGGTCACTCGTTAGGGGGTGGCCTCTGTTCCGCCGCATCCGTCGCCAGCAGTAAGGACTGCTGGAGCTTCAATGCAGCGGGCCTGCACCCGAAGACCGTCGAGCGCTATGGCGGACAGGTCACGCCATCGAACATCAATGCGTACCATGTGAAGGGCGACATTCTGACCGTGGCACAGACGTGGACGCCCCTGCCCGGTGCAGCCGGTACTCCCTATCCCCTTTCCGGCAGCGGCTCGCCCGTGTCGCGGCACTTCATCAGGCAGGCAATAGACGGCATCGAGCAGCAGAAGGCGGAGGACGTCTCCGTACTTGAAACACTGTCGTAACGGGACTGAAAGCGATGAAAGCACTCAGTCGAATCCTTATCGTGCCGGTGCTGTTACTGGCGCTATCCCCTGTGGTTCATGCAATGAAAAGATTTCCCGCCACTGATTTTTTTAGCGGCCCGCAACTCGAACTGGCGCAGGCCATCGAGCGAGGCGACATGGAGCAGGTCAGGCGATTGGCACCGAAGACGGATCTGAAGACGCCCGGACGCAAGAACATGACGATGCTGTTTTTTGCGTTTCAGGAGGCGTTGCAGCGCGATCCGCATCGGCTTGCGGTTATGTCGGAGGTGGTGAAGGCCGGAGCCGATCCCTTGCAGGAAGTGCCGAATTTTGGTGATCCGCTCGGGGTTATGCTCAACAGCTCCCACCCGGAATTCCTGCGCGCGATGCTGGACGGTGGGGTTGATCCCAACACCATGATCGAGGGCCGTAGACCCATCATTTTCTTTGTTACAAGCGATCGTAAATTGGGCTCGCTCAAGCTGCTGGTGGAGCGAGGCGCGGATGTGAACCGGCGCGATTCATTGCGCAATACATCTCTCTACGAAGCGCTGACTGGCTATGACACCGGGGCAGTCAATTACCTTCTCGATCACGGAGCCAACCCCAACACGTACAACATCAATGGAATCTCGTTTCCAAGACAATTGGAATCGCAAATAAAACATGCGGGCCCCACCTCTGAATTAGGTGTCAAACTGGTCGAAATCCGCGACCGCATCATCAAGATGGACGTGAAATGGCCGCCTGAGACGCCGGAGCAAATAAAGGCACGATGGGGAGCCAATTCTCCGCGCCGGCTCGACGACAGCAGGATTCCGCTGCCTTGAGGCAGGAACCGAAAGGGCTACATCCGTGTAGCCCTTTTTGCTGTCGCCATCAAAAATATGTGCAATGGGTAACCCCAGGCTTTCGCTGTGAACCGGCAAAATGCCAACGTTTGTTCACGCTGGAATGTGCGCTTTGTGCCGCAGTCAGGCAAGTGTGCCGATATGTTTCGCCCACGTCTCCATCATCGGGCGGCGCTGTTCCATCAGGTCGGTGCGGTGATAGGCGGCTTCAACCTTGTTTGCGACGGTATGTGCAAGCGCCCGCTCGGCCAAGTCGCGAGCATAGCCGTTTTCGCTGGCCCAATCTCTAAACGAACTTCTATAGCCGTGCGCGGTTGCGACGCGTCCCGGCGTGTCGCTCTTTGCTTTGACTCGGCGCAGCAGCGCCGTCAAGGTCATATCGAATAGCACCTTGCCGCGAGGCGACGGAAACACCAACGTCTCGTGCTGCTTCTGTTCCTTCAACGTCTTGACGACAGCAAGCGCCGCCGCCGAGAGCGGAACGCGATGCGGCTCTTTCGCTTTCATGCGCTCGCCGGGGACTGTCCACACGGCGGCGTCGAGGTCGAATTCGCCCCAGGTCGCGCCGCGCACTTCACCGCTACGCGCCGCCGTGAGAATCAGGAACAGCAAGGCGGCGCGCCTGTTGTCACCCCGTTCGATATGGCTCAATTGCGCCTTCACGAATGCGGGTATTTGACGCCAGGGCATCGCCGGTTGATGCTCCTTTTTTGCGCTCTGCTTCGGCAAGATGTGATCGACAACGGAGACCGGGTTCGCCGTGATATGACCGTGGGCCCAGGCCCATTGCATGACGGCGTGCATCCGCTGGCGGGTCCGGCTGGCGGTTTCGGCCTTCTCCAGCCAGATAGGCCGTAGCACTTCGGCACAATTGGCAGGCGTGATTGCATCGAGCGGCTTCGCGCCGAGCTTTGGAAACACGTAAGCCTCAATTGATCGAATCCAATCAGCTGCGTGCTTCTCGTTTCGCCAGCCTGGTTTCAGTTCCTCGTGAACCTTGTGCGCCGCCTTTTCGAACGTGAGCGCGGTGGCGGCCATGCTGGCGGCTTGCTGGTAGCGGTCGCGTTCGTCAATAGGGTCTTTGCCTGCGTCGATCTGGCGGCGCATGGCGAGCGCCTTCTCGCGCGCATCGGCTATGGTGACGTCGGGATAGACGCCGAGGCCCGCATCGGCTGCATGAGCAACTGGCCGGCGGCCACGGCGGCGCCGACCGACAAGCCGTCGGGCGACTGGACGCTGATCCCGAGCGCAGACGCCAAGCAACAATGGACGTACAAGGGCCATCCGCTGTATCACTACGCGGCCGACAAGCAGGCGGGCGATGCAAAGGGGGACGGCTTCAAGGAAATCTGGCACATCGCCAGGCCATAAGAAGCCACTGCGGCCGGCAACTGGGCCGCCATCGCCCCCGCCACAAAGCACAACGCCGACCCAAGGGCCGGCGTTGCGTCAAACCTCGAAGCTCGAGCGAAGCCCGAGCCAATTCTTATTCGTCTTTCGGGCACTGCAGATTGCAGCCATTCGGATCGCCCATATCGCCGCGCTTGCGCGCCTGCGAACGTTGGCCGTGCTGATACTTGTTCGACGGGGCGGACGCGGCGAATGGCATCTGCGGATGCTCGTTAATGCGGAATTCGTCGGTCAGGATGCCACCCGGCACGCCAGGCGAATTTTGCGCGTAAGCGACGGAGACGGTGGCACAGAGCACACCAGCCGCGGCAGCGGCGGCACATGCATGGAGAAGAGCTTTCATGTCGGTTCAGCGCAGCTTGGCGCGCGGTAAAGGCGGATACGAAGCCAAGAGAGTAGCCGAAACCGGCGCGCTGCGCAGCCGCGCACGCCGAGCGCCACCGCTTTTCTGGTTACAGGCTCTTACTCCGCCGTTACGCGAGCGCGCCGCCAAGCCCCTCGTCCAGATCGACGAGCCTGCCGCAGTCGCACGGATCGTAGCCGGCGAGCTGCTCGACGCGTTGGTGAAACGCGCTGCCGCGCAACAGGTTGATCACCGTCGCGAGCGGCGCGCGAGAGAGGTGCGCGCGATCACACGCGAAGTAATAGTCCTCGTCGACGATCGGAATGAAGTCGAGCCCGAAATGATGCGCGGCCGGTTCGACGCCGAAGCCTATGTCCGCCATGCCGCTCGCGACGAACGCCGCGATCGCCGAGTGCGTCAGCTCGGTCGACGCATAGCCGTTGACGCGGTCCGGGTCCACACCGACCTGTCGCAGCGCGAGATCGAGCAGCATCCGCGTACCCGAGCCCGGCTGGCGGTTGACGAACCGGATGTCGTCGCGCGCCAGATCGCCGAGCCCGCCGATCCGCTTCGGATTGCCCTTGCCGATGAACAGACCCTGCTTGCGTCGGGTCAGATGCACGAGCACATGGCGTTGCGGATCGAGCCAGCGCCGGTAGGTATCGGCGCACACCGTGCGGAACTCGCCGAGCGGCAGATGAAAGCCCGCCAGATCGCACTCGCCGCGCGCGAGCGCACTGACCGCGTCGGCGCTGTCGCGGTACTTGATCTCGACCGGCAGATCGTTGGCGACCAGCGCCGTAACAAGCGCGGCCACCGCGTAACCGTGCGACGCGTGGATGCGCACGTCATCGGCGGGGGGCGCAAGCCAGCGGTTCAGATCGCTCGCCACTTCGCTCGCGAGCGCCTGCAAATTGCCGTCGAGCCGCTCGCCGCAGAGCCGCTGCCCGCGCAGCACCGCGTGACCGAGCTCGGACAACACCGAGCCGCGCCCACGCTCTTTCGCGATCAGAGGACCACCAAACCGCTCCTCGATGCTGCGCAGCAAGCCCCATGCGTGCCGATAGGACAAACCCTTAAGCGCCGCGGCCTGCGCAATGCTGCCAGATTCATCGACGAGCGCGAGCAGCGGCACCACGTCAGACAGGCTGGCCTCGCGGCCGTCCGCGCCCTTCACCACCAGCTCGACCTGACATTCGATCCTGACCATATATGTTTGACTGTTTCCTATTGCGCGCGCCGGTCGGCCCGCCTATCTTTCGGCTATACCATGTCGAATAAGCGAAGCATACGTGCGCGTATTATGAATAACAAGTGCATATATCGCTTTGGAGGAGCCCCCTTTGGACGATTCTCTCGCCACGGCGCCGGATCAGCTCGTGCAACGTCACGCGCAGCCGGGCCGCACACTCATCACGATCCTGCACGCGATCCAGGACGAACTCGGCTTTGTGCCACCCGCGGCGGTCGGACCGCTCGCACGTGCGCTGAACCTGTCGCGAGCGGAAGTGCACGGCGTCATCACTTACTACCATCACTTTCGCACCACGCCGGCCGCACCCGTCACGGTGCAGCTTTGCCGCGCCGAAGCGTGCCGCAGCATGGGCACCGAGGCGCTTGCCCGGCACATCGAGGCGCACACCGGTTGCCGCTTCGATGCCGGTCACCATGACGGCGCAACGGTGGAACTCGAATCGGTGTACTGCCTCGGCCAATGCGCGCTGTCGCCGGCGATGATGCTCAACGGCACGCTGCACGCGCGCGTGTCGCCGCAAAAATTCGACGCGCTGCTCGCCGCTGCCCGCAAATGCGTGGAGGTGCCGGCATGACGCGCATCTATGTTCCGCGAGATTCCTCGGCGCTCGCGCTCGGCGCCGATGCGCTGGCCGAAGCCATCGCCAGCGAAGCCGCGCGCCGCGGCATTGCGATCGAACTGATCCGCAACGGTTCGCGCGGGTTGCTGTGGCTCGAACCGCTCGTCGAAGTTGCGACGCCCGAAGGCCGCATCGGCTATGCGAATGTCGACGTGGAAGACGTCGCCGCGTTGTTCGACGCGAGCTTCGTCGACGGTGGCGAGCATGCGCGGCGCGTCGGCGTGGTCGACGAGATTCCGTATCTGAAGAAGCAGCAGCGCCTGACCTTCGCGCGGATCGGCATCACCGACCCGCTGTCCATCGACGATTACGTCGCGCACGGCGGCCTCGAAGGCCTACGCAACGCCCTGCAAACCGACGGCGATGCCGCCTGCGAAGCGCTGATCGAATCCGGTCTGCGCGGCCGCGGCGGCGCGGCCTTCCCGGCCGGCATCAAGTGGCGCACGGTGCGCGGCGCGATAGCCGCGCAGAAGTACGTCGTCTGCAATGCCGACGAAGGCGATTCCGGCACCTTCTCCGATCGTCTCGTGATGGAAAGCGATCCGTACGTGCTCATCGAAGGCATGATCATCGCCGGCGTCGTGACCGGCGCGACCGTCGGCTACATCTATGTGCGCAGCGAATACCCGCACTCGATCGCGACGCTCGAAGCTGCCATCGCCCGTGCGCGCACAGCCGGCTGGCTCGGCG
>NZ_JACHDI010000062.1:0-9072 GCF_014201025.1 Paraburkholderia sp. MM5384-R2 | reverse complement strand
GCATCGATCAGTCGCCGCTTATCCTGAGGGTCAAACACCCGCCTGCCGCCCCGATCGATATGCGTTACCTTCAGCGGCAAAAAAGCCAAGTCATCGTCAGTCATGGTTGCGTCCGCAAGTTGTGGTTGCGGACGCAAGCCTGCGCTCGTTCAGATGCGAATTCCAGGTGCGCTTAAATTCGCGCTTACACTCAATCAATGATCAGTTTTTGGGTTGGCCTTGTGGTTCTCGTTGTCGTCGCATCGGCCTTGTCCAGGCGCTACAGGCGCGATCACCCGGGAGAGCCCGAGTCAGTGGCTCGACACGCATCATATGAGCTGGATGCATCGCAAGCACTAGCTGGCGGCGCGGGCTAACGCCGAGGAGCGCACCATGGCCTTCACCCTCACCTCACAAGCTTTCCACGAAGGAAGCGAGATTCCTGGGCGCTACACCTGCACGGGCGCGGACGTCTCCCCACCGCTCTCGTGGTCCGGGGTACCCGCCAACGCGAAAAGCCTCGTGCTGATCGTCGACGACCCCGACGCGCCCGACCCGGCCGCGCCACGGATGACATGGGTCCACTGGGTGCTTTACAACATCCCGACGACGGCTCCTGGTGTTCAGGAGGGCGTCACTTCCGGCGCGCTTCCGGCAGGCACACTTGAAGGCACCAACGACTTCCATCGCACCACGTATGGCGGCCCATGCCCGCCCACTGGCCGTCATCGGTATTTCCATAAGCTCTACGCGCTCGACACCGTGCTGCCCGATCTTCACAAGCCCACAAAGGCGGCGTTGGAAAAGGCGATGGAAGGCCATGTCGTGGCGCACACCGAACTGCTCGGCACATTCAAGAAGTAACACACAGACCCCTGGTCGCTACTTGTCCGGGATTGTCGATTCCGCGTCGATGACAAGAAGCGCATCCAGCAGCTTGAGACGGAATTGCAGCGCAAGGAGAAGGCGCTGGCGGAAGCGGCTGCGCTTGTGATTCCGAGAAAAAAGTCCAGGCGATCTGGGGATGTCCGCGCCGAATCTGGTGAAGGCTATCGCATATGGCTCGTCACTACATGGCCGCGCGGCCCTCTCCTACCCCAGGTCCAAAAACTCTTTGTACGGCGTCAATTCGCGAATTTACGTCGAGCTTTTCGAAGATATTTTTCAAATGCCACTTGACCGTCTCGGGTGCCAGTTTCAACGACCGGCCGATTTCCTTGTTCGAAAGACCGCGGGCAACGCACTCGAGTACCTCAAACTCCCTCGCACTAAGAACATCCGGTGACAGCGGCACGGCCTCAACATGCGCGGGCGACGCAGCCGGTGAATTGCCGAAGGCATCAAAAGCTGTAAGCAGCCGGTCGACATACGCCGTTTCTGCCGTAGGAACATTCGCTGAAGCCAAGCGAAATTGCTGTAGCAACGCGCGCACGGGTGGCCCCTCATCCACGAAGCTGTTAATCATGCCGCTCTGCCTTCCGAGCCGTAGCGCTCGTTCGAGCGCACCAAGCGCCTTTTCGGACGCTCCACATTGCGCGAGCGCGCATGAGAACAGCAAGGAAACCACAGCCTCCGAATAGCGCCTGCCCGTAGCAGCCAGAGTATCAAGCAAAGGTGTGAGAAGCGTGACGGCTTCATCTGCACGATCCCCGGCGATCAGTACGCGAGCCAACAGGAGACAATAGCTCGTCCAGGTGTCTACCGCGCACCCAGTCCGCCCTTCGCACATCATTGGCACGCTCTTGCTCAGCTCGTCGGCGATCTGCCTCGCTTGAGCAACGTTGCCTTCTACAAGGAGCAATCTTACCGTTTCGGCATCCAGCGCCAACTTCAGACGTAGCCAGTGTCGGGTTACGGCGGCCTGTCGACCGTCTTCGAGAATGGCCAGCGCCGAGCCCATCTCCCCGTCGCGCCACAGCAAGCGTGCTGCAGACAGTATATGGCGCATCAAACCAGTTAGCGGCGAGGTTTCCAGTGCAGCGGTCGTGCGGCCCGCGATCATCCTCCGCGCTTCAGGCAGTTCGTTGCACTCATAGTAGATCGCAGCAAGGCAACTGGCCGCCCAGGTTGCGCAGGATGACGAGTGGCCCCATGCTTTTTCGATGCGGTGGAACATCGCCTCAAAAATTCGCCTTGATTCAGACAGCTCGCCATGCATAAATGCAGCAACACCGAACGACGAGCGTCGAAACATATCCGAGTAGTCGGGCTCCTGACCCTGTTCAACTCGCTCGCCGACGGCGTCGCGTATTTCACGTATCTGGTCGAACCTGCCCCTGTGCATCAAGCCGAAGAGCTGCGCGAATTGCGCACAGCGCTGCACCCACGGCGCTGTAGGCGCCATTGAGGCTTGAGCAGCACGCCCTAGTTCGAGCGCCCGCTCGCTTTCCTCCACCATGGTGGCGATCAGTGCGCTGACCGCGTTGATCTCCGCCAATGCCGCTTCCTCTACCATGCTGGTATCCTTGCGGCGCCCCCGAAAGAATTCGTTGTTAACAGCAGCAACCTCCCTCGAGGCGGCGTCCGGCTGAATCGAGAACACGAGCGCCCATGCTTTCGTCAGGCGCAAACGAAGCCGTCTCTGGATGACATCCGGTGGCAGTTTTCCGATCCATCCTAGCAACGTGTTCAACTCACCGCGCTCGAGCATCTCCGTCGCACAGTTTTCAACCCACTGTGCCGCCTGCTCAAGTTCGCCTGCAGCCAAGGCATGTCTGACTGCCTCGGGCCAAAGACGTGCTCCTGCAAACCATTGGGACGCACGACGGTGCAGCAACGGGACGTGTTGTGGCATCTGGCGAAGAAGGCGCCGACGAAGTGCGTCGGACAGGAGCGCATGATAGCGGTACCAGTGCCGTGTTTCATCCAGCGGCCGGATGAACACGCTGTGCCGCTCGAGCCAGTCGAGCTGGCCCGCGCTTCCACTTCCCTTGCCCATGATGGCATCGCACAACTCAGGGGCCAGTCGTTCAAGAATCGACGTGTACAGCAGAAACTTCAGCATATGGAGCGGCAGATGTGCGAGCACGGTATCGTTCAGGTACGAATCGATTCCGGAGCTGACTCCGACCAGCGCACCGGCGACCTTGGCCGCATCGCCCACATCGCGTAGCGCAAGAGCAGCAAGTTGCAAGCCAGCGACCCACCCCTCCGTTGCCTCGTTCAGCAACTCAACACTGGTCCGGTCAAGCGGCACGGTGCCTGTCCGGTCAAAAAATGCCTGTGCATCGGCGATCGAAAAACGCAGATCGTCGACGTCAATACGAACTAGTTCCTCTGGAGCTCGAAACTGACCAACTATCAAGGCCGGTTCACCTCGCACCCCGAGCAGGATATGCATGTTCTCGGGGGCATAGCGAAGCAGACGGGAAGTAATCGCAAGAACCGGTTTCGCAGTCAGACGGTCGGCGTCATCCAGCACGAGGAAAACGCGCCTGCCGGATGCAGCGATCCCGTTCAGGAGTATTGAAATGACCGTTCTGATAGGAGTCAGCGGATCGTTATTAAGGATCTGTTGCGCTTGCGAGGCAATTTCCGCCGAGGCCCTGGCGAATGCGGCCACCAGGTAAGCGCAGAACTGCTGCGGATCATCGTCTTCTGCGTCGAGGCTGAGCCATGCAACGACATGCTTTCGCTGCGACAGCGCTTCACACCAACCAGCAAGCAATGTCGTCTTGCCGAACCCCGCCGGGGCGGTCACGACGGTGATGCTGCGAACCGGCTGCTTACGCAACCACTTAAGCAACACGGATCGTTGCACGCAGCCAGACGGAAGACGGGGCGGGAGCATCTTGGTCTGAATCAGCGACACGCTCCATGGGCGATCGGTACTGTCTGAAGACGCATCCATGTTTGTCCTCTACTGGCCCCCAATCGAGAAATAATAGCGCGAAATTTTACCAGCGCTATTGCTGCGACCCATTGCACACCGCTCCGTCCAGGTCACTCAGCAGACTGACATCAGACCCGCGACCCCGCCGCACCGGTTCTGTTGCAATAGCGGAGGCCGGTATGCTGCGGGACCTAACAGAATGATGTGAACGGCAATGAAGGCGCTGAGTCCGGCGGTAGTCGAAGTGCTGAAGCGGTTGCGCTATCCGCTCGAGATAATGTTGGTGTGCGTGCGTTGGTACGTGGCCTACCCGCTGAGCTTGCGCAATCTCGGGGAGAAGATGACCGAACGCGGGATCGCGGTCGATCATTCGACCGTGCATCGGTGGGCCATCAAGCTTCTGCCAGTGCTTGAAAAGGCGTTCCGCCGCTGCAAGCGCCCGGTCGGCAAGAGCTGGCGGATGGACGAAACCTATGTGAAGGTCCGGGACACATGGAAGTATCTCTACCGCGCCGTCGACAAGGCCGGCAACACGGTTGACTTCCTGCTGCGAGCCAGGCGGGACAAGGAAGCGGCCCGACGGTACTTCGAGAAGGCCATCGATCAGAATGGTGCGCCCGAAACCGTAACCATCGATAAAAGCGGTGTCAATCTGGCCGGGCTGCACGCCGTGAACGCCGAGCGTGAGACGCCCATCAAGATCCGCCAGGCCAAGTATCTCAACAATATCGTGGAACAAGACCATCGGGCGATCAAGCGACGTACCCGATCCATGTTGGGATTCAAGGATTTCCGTTGTGCCCGCATCTTGTTGAGCGGCATTGAACTCATGCATATGATCGCCAAGGGGCAGATGAGAGACTCCGGCAAACTCAAGCCATGGGCCGCCCGGCAATTCTACTCGCTGGCGATGTAAGCAATCCTTCTCACATCGCAATCGTCCGCCAAAATCGCCTTATCCCGACAGAACCCGCAGTGTTGCAGGCCCGATCGGCGCCCGGCGTTGCGCTCATCACGAGCCCTGCAACGCGTTCAGCACCTTGACCTCGCTGCGCGCCAGGTACTTGCGCCATGCGATTCCCGCCAGCACGACATCCTGCAAGCCGATGCCCACGGCCTTGTAGACGATCACGTCGTCGTCCGCGACGCGGCCTTTAGCGCGGCCGGTCAGCACATCGCCGAGTTCCACCGTGTCGTTCCAGTCGAACGTGCCCGGCTGCGTGAGCAGCAGGTCGCCCGCTTCTTCGCGCGCCTGCTCGCGCAGTTCGACCACGATGCGCGACGCTCGCGCGATCAGCGTGTCGTCGAGTTCGCGCGTATGCGGCAGGCTCGAACCGATCGCGGCAACCAGCGCGCCCGGCGACACCGCATTGCCGTCGAACAGCGCACCGGTGGCACGCGTCGCGGTCACGATCACGTCCGCGCCCCGCACCGCGTCGCCCGCGTCGCACACCGTGGCCTCGATACCTCGCGTCGAACCGGCGGCCGTGACGGCCGCCGCGAGTTCGCGCGTGCCCTCCAGCCCGACGATACGAAACGACCGCAAGCCCGTATGCGCGGCCAGCGCAAGCGCATGAGCGCGCCCTTGCACGCCGGTGCCGAACGCGGCCACCGTGCGCGCCTGTTGCTTCGCCAGCGCGCGCACGGCCACCACCGTCGTCGCGGCGGTGCGAATGCGCGTGATCGCGTTCGCATCGAGTGTGGCCAGCAGGCTGCCGTCCACCGTCGAGAACAGCACGATCGAAAAGTTGAATTGACCGGCAATCGTCGAATAAACCTTCGCGCCCGCGACACCGAGTCCTGGCAGCACGGCGCCAAGGGTCGAGAGCTTCACGCCGCCCGCTTCCGTGCGCACCCGGCGCTGCACGGCCGCCGCGCCGCTGGAGAGTTCGCGAAGTCCCTGTTCGAGTGCCGGAATGGCATCGTCGATGGTGATGAGTTCGTCGATCCGCGCATCCGTCAAATGAATCATGCAATCTTCCTTTCGTGAAGCGCGGATTCGGCTTCGTGCTGGAACGTGAAGCTGTCCGCGTAGAGGTGATCGATGCTCGCGCCGTTGCGCAGGAAGTGGCGCCGCGCATCGTCGATCATGGCCGGCGATCCGCACAGGTATACCGCGTGCTCCGACAGGTCCGGAAAGTCCTCGCATACCACGTGCTGGACATAGCCCTGCCGTCCGGTCCAGGTACTGTCCGGTCGCGACAGCACCGGCACGTACTGGAACTCGTAGAGGCGTGCGCCCCATTGCTGGATCTCGTCGTGAAGATAAAGATCCGCCTCGGTCCGCGCGCCCCAATACAGCGATACCGGCGGGCAATCGGGATCGTCCATCAGCGACTCGATGATGCCTTTGACCGGCGCGAGTCCAGTGCCCGTCGCGACCATCACGAGCGGGCGGTAATCCTCCGCGTGGAAGCGGAAGCTGCCCAGCGGCAGTTCGACGTCGAGACGATCGCCCGCGCGCAAGCCCGACAGCAGATGATCGGTAAAGCGGCCGCCCGGCACGCGCTTGATATGAAAGTCGAGCGCATACGTGTCCGCGCCGCCGAGCTTGGCCGACGCCATCGAAAAGCTCCTGCGCGAGCCGTTTTCCAGCACGACGTTCATGTACTGGCCGGGGTTGAACTTGAGTGCGAGGTGCTCGGGAAGCGCGATCGCCAGCCGCCGCACATCCGGACCCAAGCTGCTCACTTCGGTGACTCGGACCTCGACCACGGCGGGCGCGGAGACCTCCGCGCCCGCATGGCCCGCAGCAATCACCATGTCGCTGCGCGCACGCGCCTGACATGCGAGTGCGAAGCCCGCATCGGATTCTTCCTGTGAGAGTCCGAACGGGAACTCGTCGTACTCGTGCGCACCGCTGACCACCTTTATCCGGCATGCGCCGCAACCGCCCAGCTGGCAATCGTGAGGAAGCGCGACGCCAGCGGCGAGCGCCGCGTCGAGCAGCGATTCGTCGGCCTGCGCAGCGAAGCGCTGGCCGGTTTCCGCGATCTCAATCTGATAGACCATCTTGCCAATCTCTAATGAAACAATGGACTCGCCTGCCACTGGGCGGCGCAGCGTGACTTCTTGACGTTACTTCTTGATGTCGGCTTCCACGAGCACGCGATGCTCGCCCGCGGACAGCAGCGTCTGCAGCGCTTCGAGCGCGGCGAGGCCGCACTGCGTGTCCTGCTCGCCGTTGCCGCCGCTCAGCCCCACGCCGCCGATCACTTCGCCGTCGACCACGATCGGAAAGCCGCCGACGAACGCGGCAAAGCGTCCCTCGAAACTCAACTGGATACCGAACGCTTCGTTGCCCGGCAACGCGGGGCCATTGGGCGCCTTGGTGAACAGATGCGTCGAGCGCTTGTGGCCCGCCGCGGTGAAGGCCTTGTTCCAGGCGATCTGCGGGCCGGTGATGCGCGCTTCGTCCATGCGCTCCAGCACGAGCGGATAGCCGCCCGCGTCGACGATGCAGACCGACTCGGCGACGTCGATCGCCTGCGCGCGTTCCAGCGAGGCGCGCGCCATCGCGCGCGCTTCGGCGAGTTCAAGCCTGAAAGAACTTTTCATGATGCGTTTTCCGATTGAATGATGTGTCGTTGCGATGCTTTGGCCGCGCGACGTGCGGCTCAGAGACCGCGATAAACCGTTTTGATCTGCGTGTAAAACTCCAGCCCCGCGCGGCCCGATTCACGGAACGTGGACGTGCTCGAGCGCTTCAAACCGCCGAACGGCGCATTGACGACGTTGCCGGTGGTGGTGCGGTTGATCTTGACCGTGCCGGATTCGATCTCGTCGGCGAAGCGGTGCATGTAGCGCGGATTCGACGTCGCGATGGCCGCCGAAAGACCGTATTCGGTGTCGTTGCCTTTCGTCATTGCGTCCTCGAAGCTCGTCACCGAAACGATCGCCAACACCGGACCGAAGATTTCCTCGCGATAGATGCGGGCGTTCTCGGGCACGTTCGTGAAGACGGCCGGCCTGACGTAATAGCCGTGTTCGAAACCGTCGCCGGTCAGTTGATCGCCGCCGGTCAGATGGGTCGCCTGCTCCTTGCCGGATGCGACGTAGCCGAGCACCGTATCGAGCTGCTTGCGGTTGGCGAGCGGACCGAGATCCATGCCGGGCGTGACGCCGCTGCCGATCTTGAGACTCTTCACGCGTTCGAGCAGCCTGGCCGTAAACGCTTCACGCACCGTCTCCATGACGAGGATACGGCTCGTGCCGGTACACGCCTGGCCACTCAGCGACAGGCCGCCCTTGACCGCGAGATCCACCGCGCGGTCAAGGTCCGCGTCTTCCATCACGATCAGCGGATTCTTGCCGCCGAGTTCCATCTGCGTGCGCGTCGTGATCGGCACCGAGCGATGGATATGCTCGCCCGCGACCGTCGAACCCGTGAACGACACCGCGCGCACCACGGGCGGCTCGGTGATCGCCGCGCCGATGTCGGAGGCGCGCCCGGTGATGTAGTTGATGACGCCGGCCGGAATACCCGCCTGCACGAACGCTTCGGCAAGTCGATAGCCGATCAGCGGCGCATCCGATGAAGGCTTGAAGACGACCGTGTTACCGGCCATCAGCGCCGGTGCGATCTTGCGCGCCGGAATCGAGATCGGGAAATTCCACGGCGTGATCACGGTGACCACACCGAGCGGCTCGCGCTGCGTGTACACCAGCTGGTCGGGATCGTCGCTGGGGAACGTCTCGCCGGTGAAGGTCTGCGCTTCGACCGCGTAGAAACGCAGCACCTGCGCGGAACGCAGGATTTCGTCGCGGCTTTGCGCGAGCGGCTTGCCTTCTTCGCGCGTCAATTCGAGCGCGAATGCATCGGCGTTGGCTTCCAGACAGTCGGCCGCCTTGTTGACGATCTTCGCGCGCGCCGATACCGAAGTGCGGCGCCACTTCGCGAATGCGGCCGATGCCGCGCCGAGCGCCGCCTGCGCGTCGTCGGGCGTCGACGCCTGGAAATGACCGATGACATCGCGCGTATCGGCGGGATTGATGTTCCGGAAAGTCTTGCCGCTCACGCTGGCGGTCCACTCTCCCGCAATCAGGTTCTTGAATACAGTTGCGGATTCGCTCATGACACTCCCTCTTGTACGCGATGGCGATGGCGAGCACGCCGCCATCGCATGAACTGAATGACCGGGCGTCTCACGCCCGGCCCCGACTACTTCAGGCGGCGAGCCCCAGTTGGGTCAGCGGGATTTCGTTCTCGACGTAGTCGTAGTAGAGGGCGGTGGTGTAGAGCAGGCGCATCTGTGCGCCGA
>NZ_JACHDI010000061.1:0-9117 GCF_014201025.1 Paraburkholderia sp. MM5384-R2 | reverse complement strand
GCAAAAATCGAGAGTAAACCTGAGCCAGCAAATGTTTACAACAACCTTTTCTGCTCTCAGCCTTGATTCATGGGGGCCTTCATGCGGAAGCCCTGAGGTTCGACCGAGTTCGACCAGCGGGCCGTCTGAGACGTGGCATGATTCTCGTTTTACCGCCTATAAAACCGCGCCATGAACCTAGACCCGGAATCACTATATGTGCACTTAGGGCGCCTTGTTCAAACGATGCCCGACCTGCACCGCCCTGGTCCGATTACGGTAGAAACAAACCAGTGGCTTGGACGTGCGGCCGCGCTCATTGAGGCGACATTTGGCCGATCGGCAGAAGTCATCACCTTCAAGGTTGCCGCAGACAACTTGGATTCGGCGCTTCGCGACGTGAATGCGCAAACCATCGCGGCCACTGTCCACCGGGCACTAGCCAAGGCTGAATTGGCGGCGCCCGCCGCGTCGCAGGGGGCATTCATCGCGGTGGGAGAATCGTTTTCTGCTCTCGCAGCCGTGTCGAAAGTTCTGGCGACGGCGCGACAAAACGTCCTCGTTGTCGACCCATATGCGGACGCCAAGGCGCTGACGGACTTCGCGGTGCTGGCGCCGGAAGGTGTGATGGTCCGCGTCCTTTCCGATGCCGACACCGTAAAGCCTAGCCTCAAACCTGCGGCCGAAAGCTGGGTGAAGCAATACACCGGCGCAAGACCGCTGGAAGTCCGGCTGGCAACAGCCAGAAGCCTGCATGATCGCCTCATCGTGGTGGACGACGCGCAGGCTTGGACGCTCACGCAATCTCTGAAGGACTTTGCTGCGCGGTCGCCGGCCACCATTGTAAAAGTGGACGCCGAGACGGCCAGACTGAAGATCGGAGCATATGCGGTGATCTGGCAGAGCGCTGCGCCACTGTAGGGCTCGTGGCTAGCCATCCATCGCGCGTCCGGCAGGGCGTACAAGTGGCCGAACCCGACCCCATGACGAGCGGCTCAGGTCGACCCGAAGCGGCTGTTGGCGTCGGTGAAAATCGGTTTACGGATTTAGGCTAGAAAGCGGTCAGCCGCCACCGATAGACGATTGCCGCTGCAGGTCATCCTTGAAGATCTTGTAATCTTCGCTAGTCCATCTTGTTCCGCAGGAGTGCAATCGCCATTAACCATCACGGTAGTTTTTTGGGGCGAACACCTAATGCCGTGATAACCGGGATCGCATAGGGCAACAGTCGCCCGGCTGCCTGCAACGCCCGATCAATAGCTTCGAGCTGGCCGTCAAATGGCTCGCCCAGTTCAACGGGCGGCACTGTGACGCAAAGACAGGCCGAGCCCTTCTTTTGTACCCATTCAACGTCGTCGGGCCAGTCTGGGCGAAGCGCTTGAACGTCTTTGACCGTGCGCCCGTAAAGACTCAGGCGAACGATTCCATGGTCAAGCAGGTGATCTACCTGCGCCTCTGTCTTTGGGAAGGTGACCTCTGGGCCTTTCAGCACTATCCAGTGCGACTGCTTATGGCGCACTGTGGGCTTTGCCATCTTGATCTTGGGGAAGTTGGCGCACACATACTCCCAATATGCAAAATGAAAGAGTGTGTGCGCCTCGTGAGGAATGCCGCTATAGCCACCACGGCGGTTGTGGTCAATGGCACATTGCAGCACGTCTGCGCGCCACAGTGAACGACGGTCAGCCTGGCCGCGAAACCATTCGGCAATGGACTCGTACGATATTTTGTATTGATAGATGCTGATCGGGTCGAGGCCAGCTAAGTAGTGCCGGGGGGCACACATTACCGTCACGTAATCGTCGAGCTTGCCCTCCTCTCTTGCTCGCGCGGCCCTGACGTGATATCGCTCAGCCTGTGCGTCCATCTCACGCGCCGCAATCTTGTTCTCAATGAAAATGCCGATGTGGCGACCTCTCTGCACGATACGCAAGATCATGTCGCTTTCGCCATCTACATCCGCCACACTGTGCCAAGCTCCATCGCCTCGCGCGTCGTTGATCCCGATCAGTGAACAGAACCATTCGACGAACACATCGTTGGCGTGAAATTCTTCCATTAGTAACAGGTCAACGTCTCGCTCATTAATGCTTGCGAGGAAGTGGCCAAAATGTGGCCGCTCCGGCATCTTCGGTGCGTTCATGTCTCACCCGTTGAGGTTGGAGCACTGTCGTCCTGCCGTGCGGCATTGACGAGTCTCACTTTCTCATTTAAAGGCCGAAAGCCGCGAAATTCCAGTCATTCGTTGCCAATTGTGCGAGTGACAGCGATTGGCCGAACGCCGGCCTAGCAAGCTACCGAAATACTGTTTTACGGGGGGGGGCGGCGTTTTTCGGGTGGTCTACCCTTACCCAAGTCGCGCGAGCGGTTTAGTAGGGCTTCCGGATTAGAAGTATCGAGGAGTTCGCCGCCTCGCCGAAACATTACAGGGTGTAGACAGGCAGCGCTTGCTAGCGGGGCTCGCGCATCAGGTAATGCCGCCGGGCATTGATCGAATTTGCCTACACGGTGCCTACACGAAACCCAGAAAGCAAAAAGCCCGGTCGCAGTGACCGGGCTAAGTGCCTGAATTTGTTGGTGGGGCGTGAGTGACTCGAACACTCGACCGACGGATTAAGAGTCCGCTGCTCTACCAACTGAGCTAACGCCCCAACAGAAGCGAAATTATGCAGGATCTTTTTGAGATTGCCAAGCGCTTTTCGCAGTGTTATTAAAAAGATCGCATCGCCCGAGCTTGAGCGTTCCCTCGACAAAGCCGCCATCCCGAAAACATCGACGCGCCCAACGCTGCCGGTATCATGTCGCGGACACCTCCAGCACGCAGCATCGCGGCTTTCGCCCGGGGATTCCCATGGATGACAAAGAGATTACCGAGCTGCTCGACCGAGTTCTCGCCCCCTGGGTCCGGGCGCTCACGTTGACGCCGATCAAGGTCGACGAGGAAAGTGCCACGCTGCGTCTGCCGTTCTCTGGCGAGTGGCGACACTCGGGCGGCATGATCAGCGGCCAGGTATTCATGGCGGCCGCGGATACGGCGATGGTCGTCGCCATCACCGCCGTGCTCGGCGGCTTCAAGCCGATGAGCACGGTGTCGCTGAACATCAACTTCATGCGCGCGGTCCGCAAGGGCGATGTGCTGATCAAGGCGCGCGTGCTGCGCATGGGCCGCAATCTCGTGTTTGGCGAAGTCGAACTGTTCGACGAAGGCGGCAACATGGCGGTTCAAGCCACTACGACTTACGCGCTGCTCGAGTGAATGCGCGTCGGACCCGAGGGGGCCGCCAACACAATCTGCGCGCAGCAAGAGCAAAGGAAAGCAAGGAAAAGCAGCATGTTCGATCAGGTCGTATTCGCCGGCGGCGGCAACCGCTGCTGGTGGCAGGCGGGTTTCTGGGACGTCGTGCAGCCGCAGCTCGACATCCGTCCGCGCGTGATCACCGGCATTTCGGCCGGCGCCGCAACCGCGTGCATGATTTACACGCGCGGCGACTCCGACTGGGTTATGCGCTATTACGAAGATGCACTGCGCCATAACACGCGCAACGCCTATTGGGGCAATCTGCTGCGCGGCGAGTCGGTGTTCCCGCATTACCGGATCTACCGTCAGGCGCTGCTCGATATCTATGGCGACAAGTTTTCCAGGCTCGCGCAGGCGCCGGAAATCCGCATCGGCGTGTCGCATCTGCCGCGCTGGCTCGGCGCGAGAAGTGCGGTCGCGGCAGGGCTGGTCGCGTACAACATCGAAAAATACGTGCGCAAGACGCTGCATCCGACGCTCGGTCGGACGCTTGGCTTTCATCCGGAATTCGTGCGCGCGCAGGATTGCGCGAGCGTCGACGAGTTGGCCGACCTGATCCTGCAATCGTCGAGTACACCGCCGTTCACGCCGGTTCTGCGGCGCAACGGCCGGCCGGTGCTGGACGGCGGCATGGTCGACAACGTGCCGGTCGGCGCGCTAGATGCCGACGCGCCGGGCAACGTGCTCGTGATGGTCACGCGTCTTTATCCGCGGCCGCAGATGTTCGTCGTGCCACACGGCGTGCAGCAGCGGCTTTACGTGCAACCGTCGCGCAAGGTGCCGATTTCGAGTTGGGATTACACGAGTCCGTCGCAGATGGTGCACGCCTATAACCTTGGCCGTGCCGACGGTGAGGTCTTCCTTGAACGCATCCCTGCATTGATGGAGGCGGGAGCGCACGAAGCGCGATGAGCGACGCGACGCGGCGGGGCGGGCACACATCTGATCCGCCGGCCGCCTCGCCCACCAATCACCGCCGACGCCCGCCCTGCAACGCCTCCGGATTCGCGACACTGGCGGTATCGCCGGCATCGAACGCGAGGATGTTGTTGAACGCCGCCGAAAAATACAGCTCGTAGCTCTCGCGCTCCACGTAGCCGATGTGCGGCGTGCAGATCACGTTCTCCATGCGCAGCAGGCTGTAGCCTTGCAGGATCGGCTCGCTTTCGTAGACGTCGATCGCGACCATCCCCGGACGGTTGTGCGACAGCGCGTTCACCAACGCACTCTCTTCGAGCAGCTCGGCGCGGCTCGTGTTCACGAGCAGCGCGGTCGGTTTCATGCGCATCAAATCGTCCTGCTTGACGATGCCACGCGTGTCGTCGTGCAGACGCAGATGCAGGGACAGCACATCGCTGGTCTCGAACAGTTCCTCACGACTCGCCGCGACGCTGTAGCCATCGGCGCGAGCGGCTTCGCGCGAGTGCTCGCGGCCCCAGATCAGCACGTTCATGCCGAACGCCTTGCCGTAGCCAGCGAGTAGTCGGCCGATCTTGCCGTAGCCCCAGATCCCTAGCGTCTGTCCGCGCAGCACTTGCCCCAAACCGAAGTTCGGCGGCAGCGCCGACGTCTTCAGCCCCGACTGCTGCCAGGCGCCCTGTTTAAGGTTTGCCACGTATTGCGGAATACGCCGTTGGGCGGCCATGATGAGTGCCCACGTCAGTTCGGCCGGCGCGACCGGCGAACCGCTGCCCTCGAGCACGGCAATGCCGCGCTCGGTACAGGCCGCTAGATCGATGTGGCTCGACACTTTGCCAGTCTGACTGATCATGCGCAAACGCGGCAGCTTGTCGAGTAGTTGCGACGTGATGCGGGTACGTTCGCGAATCAGAACGAGGGCGTCGACTTCCGCAAGACGGCTCGCAAGTTGTCCGAGACCGCGCACGGTATTGTTGAATACTTTGACTTCCTGGTCGGCCAGCAATTGAAAGCAGTCGAGCTTGCGAACGGCGTCCTGGTAATCGTCGAGGATGGCAATCTTCATGGTATGTAATTTGCGGCGCACCTCGTTGGTGCGAACCGAATGTTATGCTGACTGTCCCACCATGTGACTTAGGTCACACGTTAGTCTGGCTAGATGCCCTACCGTAGAAGCTGTCGCACACAAAGAAACGGCAACGCTACGTGAAGGCGAATTGAGAACGTTTTTAGCAGTTTGTTGCGTGTTGAGGCAAGCCGCTTTACACAAGGTTGCAGAAGCCTTGTAGGAAGCGCGCCTCCGCCTGACAAGCTGTGTGGCCCAGGACGATCTGCGCAATCATGCGCCGCCAGTGGAAAATTGACACGTCGGCGCGATGAATTCAATGCCTCTCGCATGCGGGCGTCCCAGGGCTTGTACCGTTTTTCTATTGCTTCAAACGGAGACAAGTCGATGAATCATCCCTCGTTCGAAGGGCAGCCCACTATCGAGGCGCCCACATGGGTCAAACACCGCAAGCTGATCGACTGGGTCCAGCGCATCGCCGCGCTGACCAAGCCTGAAAAAGTGGTCTGGTGCGACGGCTCGCAGGAAGAATATGACCGCCTGTGCGCGCAGATGGTCGAAGCCGGAACGCTGAAGAAACTCAACCCCGCCAAGCGTCCCAATTCCTATCTCGCCTGGTCCGATCCGTCCGACGTCGCGCGCGTCGAGGATCGCACCTTCATCTGCTCGCAGCGCGCAGAGGACGCTGGCCCCACCAACAACTGGATCGCCCCGGCCGAAATGCGCTCGACGCTCGACGGCCTGTTCGATGGCGCGATGCGCGGCCGCACGATGTACGTGGTGCCGTTCTCGATGGGCCCGCTCGGCTCGCCGATCGCGCATATCGGCGTCGAGTTGAGCGACAGCCCGTATGTCGCGACCAATATGCGCATCATGACGCGCATGGGCCGCAAGGTGTATGACGCGCTCGGCGAGGACGGCGAGTTCGTGCCATGCGTGCATTCGGTCGGCGCGCCGCTCGCGGCGGGCGAGCAGGACGTGTCGTGGCCTTGCAACAAGACCAAGTACATCGTGCATTTCCCCGAATCGCGCGAAATCTGGAGCTTTGGCTCGGGCTATGGCGGCAATGCGCTGCTCGGCAAGAAGTGCTTCGCGCTGCGCATCGCATCGACGATGGGCCGCGACGAAGGCTGGCTCGCCGAACACATGCTGATTCTCGGCGTCACCTCGCCGGACGGGCGCAAGCATCACGTGGCGGCGGCGTTTCCGTCGGCGTGCGGCAAGACCAACTTTGCGATGCTGATCCCGCCGGCGGGCCTGAACGGCTGGAAAATCTCGACGATCGGCGACGACATCGCGTGGATCAAGCCGGGCAAGGACGGCCGCCTGTACGCGATCAATCCGGAAGCCGGCTACTTCGGCGTTGCGCCGGGCACGAGCGAAAAGACCAACTACAATGCGCTCGCCACGTTGAAGGAAAACGTGATCTTCACGAACGTCGCGCTGACCGACGACGGCGACGTCTGGTGGGAAGGCATGACCCACGAGCCGCCGGCGCATCTGATCGACTGGCAGGGCAAGGATTGGACGCCGGCCGAGGCAAAGGAAACCGGCCGCAAGGCGGCGCATCCGAACGCGCGCTTCACGGCGCCGGCTTCGCAGTGCCCGTCGATCGATGCGGACTGGGAAAACCCGGCCGGTGTCGCAATCGACGCATTCATCTTCGGTGGCCGCCGCTCGACTACCGTGCCGCTCGTCACCGAAGCGCGCAACTGGGTCGAGGGCGTCTACATGGCGGCGACGATGGGCTCTGAAACCACCGCCGCGGCGGCTGGACAACAGGGCGTGGTGCGCCGCGATCCGTTCGCGATGCTGCCGTTCTGCGGCTACAACATGAGCGACTATTTCACTCATTGGCTGAAGACCGGCGAGCGTCTGCAGCAGTTGAGCGCGAAGCTGCCGAAAATCTTCTGCGTGAACTGGTTCCGCAAGGGCTCGGACGGCAAGTTCGTGTGGCCTGGCTTCGGCGAGAACATGCGCGTGCTGAGCTGGATGGTCGGCCGCATCGAAGGCACCGCGCAGGGCGAAGAGCATGCGTTCGGCATTTCGCCGCACTATGAGGACATCGACTGGAGCGGGCTGAACTTCAGCCGCGAGCAGTTCGAGCAGGTGATTTCCGTCGATGACGCTGCATGGCGCGACGAGCTCGTGTTGCACACGAAGCTGTTTGACACGCTGCAACACGGTCTGCCGCCGGCACTGACTGAGGCGAAGCGCGCGCTCGAGGAAAAACTCACAGCTTGATTATGTGAGTGCTCACTCAGCATAAAAAGCCGCCCTCGGGCGGTTTTTTCGTTGTGCGCCCAGTTTATTTCCGTCTTTTCGAATTCCGCAACGGCCGAACGACCGTTGCGTCTGTTCGAACAAAAAAGACAGAGCAAGCTGCAGCGCAGCAGATTGTTTTTGGTTTGGGAATAATCGCTAATCGGACCCGGTTTTATCGACACAGTCGTACCAAAATTGACAATATTTCCTATTTTGCGGGCAACTTCTGCACGATTTTGCGAGTCGTAGGAGAATTCCAAGTTCGCTTCACTGGTTTTCACCAATTGTCAGGAAGCAGTAACAAGGCAGGGAGTTGTCCTATGGATCATTTGCAGTCGATGCGAGTTTTCGTCAAGGTGGCGGATCTCGGCAGTTTTGCCCGCGCCGCGAGCGCCATGGATATTTCCAACGCGGTCGCCACCCGTCACGTTGCCGACCTCGAGGGCCGTCTTGGTACGCGGCTGCTCAATCGCACGACCCGCAGCTTGTCGCTGACCGAATCCGGTCAGGTCTACCTCGAGCGCGCCCGTCAGATTCTCGACGAACTGGAAGACGTCGAACAGATGGTGGTCGCTCGCAATCACGAACCCGTCGGCACGCTACGCATCGTCGCGCCCGTCGTGTTCGGGCTGCATAACCTCGCGCCCGTGCTGCAAACGTACGCGGAGCGCTATCCAAAAGTCATTCCCGACGTCACGCTGGTCGATCGTCAGGTGGACCTCGTCGAGGAGGGCTTCGACGTCGGCGTGGTGATCGCGCGGCAAATGCGCAGCGCGAGTATCGTTACGCGGCGTCTGACCACGGGCTGCATGACCGTCTGCGCGACGCCGGCTTATCTGGAAAAGCATGGCATGCCGACGCGTCCCGAACATCTGCTCGAGCACCCGTGCCTGAGCCTGCCATCCGAATACTGGGGCGATGAACGCGTGTTTACGGGGCCGGAAGGCGAAGTGCGCGTGCGGCCGTCGAACGTGATCGTCGCGAACAACACGGAGATGCTGAGACAGTTTGCGCTGCTCGGCATGGGCACCGCGATTCTGCCGAGCTATCTGATCGGTCGCGACATGACGCGCGGCCGGCTCGTGCGTTTGCTCGGCGACTACCGTTTGCCGCAGGTCGAGATCAATATTGCGTACCCAAGCCGCCGTCACCTGCCGGCCAAGGTGCGCACGTTCATCGACCATCTGGTCGAGCACTTCAACCAGACGCCGAACAGCGTGCTCGGCGAGCAGTGGATCAAGGACGGTCTGGAGCGTCCGGCGACGTCGGCCGCGTTCGAGACTGCCGAGTCGCGCGCACCGGAAGCTTTCGATGGCGCCGAGCCGCTGTCGCGGCTTCTCGATAGCGAGCTGTCGCCGGCCGTGCCGAAGCCGATGACGAAGTCGTCCAATCGCAGTCCACGCCCGACGGCGTTATCGCCGCTGTAAATCTCTGAATCTCGAAGCCCGCAGCGATGCGGGCCGGCATTAAAAAGGCGCAGTCACCTCGAGTGACTGCGCCTTTTTTCAGTGCGCCCAGCATGGGCGCACTCCTGCGGGTGCAAGTCCCGCCATAAGCTGGTCACAGCGAATGAAGTGAAGCGCAACTGCAT
>NZ_JACHDI010000060.1:0-9940 GCF_014201025.1 Paraburkholderia sp. MM5384-R2 | reverse complement strand
TTGATCCACCGTCGAGATTTACTGCTACGTCGCCCTCAGGAAATTCAAACATCGAAAACACAGAACCGATCATATTGACACGAGAAGTCATATCACCCTGCCTACCTCTTCGACGACGCCAGCTACGCGATTCCTGGAGTCGCAGAGATTCTGGGCATTTTTGCAGCTACAGTCCGTTCCGGATTGCGTCCTGGTTTGAGTCGACCAACAGCATGCTTCATGGCAGGCGTCCTCGCGAGATCCTGGCTTCGGACTTCCCGGCCGTCGTCGCGGCCGCACGGGATTATGTGGTGGGCCCGGTGCACGGATAGATCGGTGCATCTCCGCCGCCGTCGTCATGCGCGCGTGCACGCATGTCACGCCTGAAGTCCGCGCTGACCGGACGTCAGCGCCGGGCGGCCCACCGTATGGAGATCCACCTCGCCCCGGTCGCCCCTGCGCATCCCCTGCGCGTGGCCCTGTGATATCAGCGCTGGCCGTTGAGAAAATCGAACCAGTCGTGCGCGAAAGCGCAGCCATGATCAGGAATGCCCGAGCCGGCCAGCTTCTCGTCGAAGCAGGTTCTGGCAGGCTCGGGAATCTCATCGAGACGCACGTAACGATAGCCTGCGTCATTCATGCGAACCGTTACCTCAGGTTGCGCGGGTCGCGGTGGCAACGTTTCGCGGCCCTGATTCAGCGCAGCGGCAAGACAGCGCGCAACGAGATCCCAAGCGCTGGCCGCCCATCTCGGATACCCGCGGACCATGACCCGCTCGCCGACGTCGCCGAGCACCGCATCGTCCAGGGCCACCCTGTAGTCCGCAAGTGGCCCGCCACTCGTGCGCGCGATGTCCGCCGTCGCGATGACCCGCTTTCCGTCTTCCCGTCCACCGGGCAACAATTCAATGGTGACCCTAAGCATTCGCCTCTCCTTCTGATGATCTTCTCATTCGGTGTCGCAGTCCTGTGGCCGCGCATCGGGTTCCTTCTTCCCGGACGACGTCCGCGGCCAACGAAGCGTCCGCTGCTTTGGTCGGAAGGCTGTTGCCAGCTATCGACATGCCAGGCTCAGCACCGGTGATGTGCCGGGACAGTATTTCGCCGGTGAATGCCGCAGCGTGCTCCATGGACAGCGAGGGCCCCAGCAGGTGACGCATGCGACCATCGGCTACGGCGGTCGTAAACGACAAGCCCGCCGCGCCCACCGCCAGCATGTCATCCAGCACCGGAATCCTGAAGGCGAACCCGGCTGCGCGCGCGACCATGCGCGCCACCGTCTGGCGTGCGTGCGACGGATCGATCCCGTATGAGACGGCCACGTCGACCAGTGGCCAGCGATGCGCGCCCACCCCATAGCGGTGGGCCAGCAGGTCGGCATCGCGCGCGGCCTTTGCATCGAGCGGCTGCTCCGGTTGGAGCAGATTGCGTCCGCGGGTGGCGAGGCACGCCGCGACGCAATGGATGGCGGCCTCGAGCGTTTCAGTGCCGATCGTCACGCGCCAGCGGCCATCGCATACCCCGGGATGCGACGCCGGCGGCGCCAGCAGGTGCCCGGGCGCAAGCAGCAGGGCGCGCTCCCAGGTGCGAAGGCGCGCCACGGTGAGCGCCTTCGGAAACGTCCCCTGCTCCCACTGCAACAGCGTGGGACGGGACACATGGCAGGCGCGCGCCACCTCCGCAACGCACAGGCCCAGTTCACTGCGCAGCCGCCGCGCGTGGGGGCCGATCTCGCGGCACCGGGCGGCGGGGATCCGTGACTGGGGATCGCCGTCTGCGCGGGCGGCGGCATCCACCGCATTGAACACGGGGTCCGGCAACGGTTGCGTCCCAGGACTGAGCAGCCAACCCGGCGGCACCTGCAGGGCCGCCTCCAGCGCGTTCACGGTGGCGGCTGCGACGGTGTGCGGCCACCGCCCCTTCTCCCGGTGCCCCAGGGTCACTCTCGCCACCCCCGCCCTCACCGCGAGATCGTCCTGTGTCATCGCTGACGCCTTGCGTCTGTCCCGCAGGCGCTGGGCTATCCGCGGTACGTCGGATCGTGGAATCCACACACGCATCCCGGCCATCCTGATCCCCTTCATGAGGCTGTTTCTGTTTGAGCGAAGAAATGCGTCCGCACGTCCGGAGACCGGACGACGGCCCGGCCGGCAGCCGCCCGGCTTCAACCGGTACACGCATAGGCATTGGCGCGCGCGTCATGCAGCGCATGGTGCTCGCCGCCATGGCGCGCGTAGTAGGCGGCGCGCCGCTCCGGGTTGCGCGTGCCTGCGATGTTCTCGAGCCGCCAGCCGCGCGGCAGCGGCCCGCCCAGCAGGAACCGCAACAGGGCCAGGTCCGTCTCGTAGTCGTAGCACAGCACCGGCCCCGAGTCGCCCGGCACCGCCACGAGCCATGCGCGCAGTGCCTCGCGCAGCGCTGCAAACGGCATCGCGCGCCCCTCGGACTGGCCGAGCTGCGGCAGTACCACGGCGCGGACAAAGTCGCTGCACCGCGCCGGATCGAAATCGGTCCGCTCGCCGTAGAACTCGTACCCGTTCTCGCCCACGAGGGCGAGACTGAGCAGCTGGCACTGCCGGAAGTCGGTGAATTCCGTGTCGAGGAAATACCGGTTGTTCCAGCCGGCCTGCGGCTCGGGTTCAGCCGGCAGTGGCCAGCGCATTGCGCCGTGAAAGTGTGTATCCGTCATGTCCGTTACGTCGTCATCTGGCCGTCGGCTCGCCCCGTGTCATCCAGCGCGAACCCGCCCGAGGCTGATCAGGGTTTGTCGCCGTCTTCCCTGCGCGCGTCTAACCCGGCCCGCCCCGCCGGCCCCGGCACGATGCCGTGTTCGCGCGCGCCGCGGATCCGCCGCAGCGGCCCGGCGAGCACCGTCACGTGCTCGGGAAACGGGATCGGGACGGCCCCGGTCGCCTCGTCGCGGGTCGCGCGCACGAAGCGCCGCAGCCGCGCGCGCAGCGCTTCGGCGGTTTCGTCGGGAAGCGCTGTCGCCCGCTTGCGTCTGCTCATGTCGATCCCTTCTTGAAGCCGCAGCCGATGCGCCGGTGGTGCGCTCGCCGCGATAAGGCGGATTATCACCCCACCTCCGGATGTGCATCCGCTGCCAGCCCCGGTCAGCGACGGGCGACGGCTGGCGCCTTCGCCCGCCATAACCGCCTGCCGCGCGCAGGGCGCGTCGCCAGCGCGTACGGCACGGAGAACGTGCGTCCTGCCGACGTCGTGAACCGGGTCACCGTCACCAGTCGCTCGCCCTGGCTGTACTGTTCGGGCTCGGTTGCCCTCACCCGGATCTCGCTCAGCGGTTCGAGCGTCCACTGGTCGACCTCCCGTGCCAGCTTCGTGCTCAGCACGGCCGCGTCGCGCAGTACGACATCCCCGCCCGCGAACTGGTCAAGCGACGGCGCGCTTCCGCTCAGGTCCATCATCACAATCGTCGGCACGGCCCGCGAACCCCGCGGCGAGACCCGGAGGATCAGTACATCCCGCGGGATCAATTGCGAGATAACCCCCCCACACCCCTGCGCCCTCAGGCTCAAACGGCACTGCCGACGAAGGCAAACGGTTCTTTTCACTAGTCACAAACATTCAACCACGACCTCAAACGCTTTCGCGATAAATCAACCACCTGATGCCGACGTGCGCTTTCTTCGGGAGCACCATCGCTTCGCGCACGTACGCCGACATCAAAAAATTCTCACATCCTTACTGGATAAGGACTTCGCCAACATACCAACCATCTAATTCCCAGTGTACTGGGAAGACAAATTATAGCGCCGATTGGACAGTACTCCCATTTCACTGGGAGAGAAATTTGGAGTTGGCCGAAGTCTTTGGCGCCCTTCTGCGCGAGCGCCGTATTCACGCCGAGCTAACGCAGGAACAGCTCGCCTTCGAGGCCAATATACGTCGCAACTACGTCAGCATGCTGGAACTCGGCCAGCACCAGCCAACGCTAACGATGCTGTTCGCACTGGCAACCGCTTTGAAATGCTCGCCCGCCGAGCTACTCGCCGAGGTAGAACGGAAGCTGAAAAAAGCTCGTCGGTCCAAGAAAAAAACACCGACTGCTATCAAGACGCGCGTGAACGTTCCCGCCGCTCAGAAGAACGCACCAAAGGTCGCCAGGAAGCCGACAAAAGCTTCCAGCAAACAGGTGCCTACCGGTTCAAAAACAGTCAGATCAAATCGGCGTGCACGAGGAGAAATGACGTGAGCTGCTGACGAAATTATGGACGCGTGATGTCATCATTGCCTCGCCTATAGTCCGGAAGTCAAACATCAACGACCGCACGGAGCCCCACTTTATGAGTCAAACCCGCGGACGATATGCGGGAGTTCGTGACAGCGCGCAACGTCAGCCCCGTCACGTGAAAAAATCTCCAGCCAACCGGCAGGGGCAACCGTACGCGAAAGCGCCGCCTCGAGACTCCGCACAAACCGCTTCGATTTTCAAAACACGTTCCTTCAAGTTCCTCGTCGATGCTGTGGGTGCTGAGAACATCGCGTTAGGACTTCAATCCAGCATGACGCGAGTGGCTGAACTGACAAAAGGTGAACGGTTCACGCCCGAGACCGCATTTCACATGGAAACCACGCTTGGGCTACCGCACGGCTTCTTTGACCAGCCCCATCCGGTTCTCTCGGTCGAAACCATAGCGCGCCTGAAGTCGCCGCTTGATTTCGCGAGCCTGGATGATGAGCGGGAAATCGTGACTGAAGAATCCAACACGGTGCTTGCACCGGACGGCGGCCAACCATCATCTACTGAAGATAACCTGTCCAAGGAAACGGAAATGCCGAAGAAAGCAACTGGCGGGTCGCCGGGGAACGCCAGGAGCAGTAGACGCGAAACGACCCTGCAGCTCGACGCCGCTGTACCGCACAAAGCTTCGCGATCGAAACAGAAAGCAGCGTCTGAAGCAATCCAGCAGCAACCGCTGGCGCTCGAAGACGAGGCCACGGTCGCAAAAGTTCGACGGGATAACCTCCACGTTCTCACGGGTCGCAACGGATCGAAAGCAAGGTTGGGTGTGGTGATGTCCATGAGCGGATCGAACATGGCCCATCGACTTTATGGCAAGAAGCGCATGGACAGTGTTGAAGCAAACCGTTTCACTGAGCGGCTTGGCCTGCCCGCTGGCTGGCTGGATACGCCGCGATCCGAAGCGGAGATTCCGGAATCGGTGTCGCGTTTGCTGACCCCTGCTTCGCGCGGTCGCGAGCCTGTTGAACGACAGGAGCCGCTCGCCAACGCATCCAGCGAAAGCCTGCGGGAAAAGGCGGCAGATGCGAAGGCAAAGGTGCGCGGCCCACGCCCGCGCACGGGTGTCGCGAGCGCTCTGGAAAGCGCCTCCCCTGTTTCCGCAGATTCCGTAGAAGCGAACGGGATGGGTGTCAGCCAGGGAAATCATTCAGGCGATGCCTCCGACGAGCCAGCCGGTCGCAATGCCGCCAACGGCGATAGTGGGCTACCGTCCGTCCCAGCGGCAAAAAGTGAGCCGCTGCCAGTCGCCGCGACGTCGCAGCGAGATCCGGCGACGCAACCCGCTTCCGCGACAAGCCTGGACAATCTTCACGGCATCGCGCCAATCGCCGAAGCATTGATCAAGACGCTGGCAGGTAAGGCACGGACGGGTCGACTGGACGAACTGAAGGCGCTGGAACTTTTGCAGCAGGCAGTTCTCTTGTAAGTCGAGGGTGCGTGGGCCGTGCTGCAAAGGCAACGGGGCTGTGCCGATCATGTCAGACACCTGGTAGTACAAGCAGACGGCACCGCCGATCTGGATGTCCGTTAATGAGACACTTTCTCCTTGATCCGGAGTCGTACAACCAGCCAGAAATCCACGCCGGACAACAGCGATCGGCAAAGCGCATCTGGCCTGTGCAACTGGACGAAGAACCATCATGCTCACATCAATCTTTCAGGAGATTCGTTATGAATGATCCCGGAGAACTATTGGGCCGCTATTAGTGCCTGTCGGGGAATAACAGCAAGCCCTCCCCATCAGATCATAAACGCGAAAGCTTGATGGAATGATTGCTTGCGGCTCACGTCCAATGTGCGACATTGCGGCAACTTCGACGACGAGCGCCGTGTGCAGCGGCGCACGCTTCTCAGAAAGGGGGAAATCCGATTAGTCTCGCGACACGCTCCACCTTTCCGGGACCTGAAACACCCGCACCCACACTCTCTTATTGCCATGCCGTGAGCTCCGAGGCATGCCCACACGCCCTCATGACGACTCTTCAAGTGCACTGAGCTCCGCGAGTGTTATCGGCTTTAGTGGGGGCCGCACGCGCTGGAAACCAACCGCAGCAACGGAGCGACATTGCGCAGATGCAAGCAAATTAGCAACGGTGTAGCCGCATTGACGACCCTGACACGGGCCCATGCCCGCGCGCGTGAACGCTTTGAGCTGGTTCGGCCCCGGCTGGCCGAGCTGCGCGGCCAGCCGTACATCGCCAGCGGTTACCTCTTCGCAGCGACAGACAATCGTCTCATCGGGCGGCGTGAAAATCTCCGTACGCGGCCGATAGATCGAATCAAGCAGAGGCCGCATCGCCAGCTCATGTCCGAGCCGCCGATGCAGCGGCGCTGCAAGCTCGCTTGCGCGCTCGACTGAGAGTGCGCCCGAGGAAAGCGCGACGCCGGTAGCAGCAAGTTCACCGCGTGTGCACGCGGCTTTCGCGCCGCCGATGCCGGCGCCGTCGCCTGCGACATAGAGACCAGTCGTGCTGGTTTCACCCCACGTATCAACTTCGGGCTCAAAGCAAAGTTGTGCTTCGTTCCATCGATGGCTGCATCCCATCGCCTGAGTGAAGTGTATAGACGGCACGACGCCTTCATGAACCAGAAGAATGTCGGCAGCCACATCGCCCGACAGCCCGTTCTCGGTGCGATAGACAATCTGTTCAAGACGGCCGATACCGAAACCGCGAAGGCTACTGACGTTTCGAACAATGGGGAACCCCCTCCCGCGCAATCTTGCCGACCACAGTAGCCCCTTAAGGAGATCATGCCAGCCGTCAACTGCGCCACGTAGAGTCCGAACGCCCCGACGGAGGGCGCCGCCGGGAGTCGTGTCAAGCCAACCTGCGATCCTACCGCCGGCGTCGAGCAGCTGGGTCATGTAGAGCAGTGGCAATGGACCACTACCGGCTATCCAGACGGGTTGATCGGGTATCTGGTGAGCGCTTTTATGCAGAATCTGCGCGGCGCCGACTGTCATTACACCCGGAAGCGTCCAACCTGGGAAAGGCATGGGGCGTTCCTGTGCGCCCGTCGCTAGTAACACATGGCGCGCGCGAATACTTTCGGCGCCATCCGCGCGGCTCAAAAAGACAATCCACTCCCCGGAACCGGCCGGTTTCCCCGGGCTAGCCGCTCGCTCGATCTGCCATACACGGGTCTCCGGCAAGTAGTGCGCACCGCATTCGCGAAAGTTCTGTACCACTGCCGCGCCTGCGCTGTACGCAGCGCCTAACCCTTGATGAACACCGCGTCGGACGTTTTCTTCGATGGCGCGCCATATCTGACCGCCCGGTGCCTGCTGTTCGTCTACGAGAATCGTGGTCATTCCAAGACGAGCAGAACGTATTGCGGCACTCATGCCGGCAGGTCCTGCACCTACAATCAGAATATCGAACGTTCGCATCACGAATGCACCTCACCACTACGAAGATCGCCACTACCGTCTTCTGACTCAGCGATCGCCTCACTGAGATTGCGGCGACCGTGTTGGCGTTGGATGCGCATCCCGTCGCGCACGATCGTCAGACAGGTCTGCGTGGACGCTACACCATCGACGACAGCAAGACATTCGAAGCACACACCCATCATGCAAAAAGGTCCGCGTGGACTGCCGCTTCGCGGCGTGGTGCGAGCGACGGGGTTGTCCTCGCGCACGAGGACAGCCGCCACGGATTCGCCTCGCTCGGCGTTCACACGCCTGCCGTCGATCGATACCGTGACCACGGCGTCCCCGGCGGGACTAGATAACTTGCGAAACATCAAAGCGCCTATGATGGAAGAACTCGAAGTTTTCTGGCAGTACGTTGCGCGCGAGAGCATCCGCAACTGGTCCAGCATGAACCGCCGCGAGGGTGATGCCGGAATGACAGAGCGCGATCCAGGCACCGGGATACGTTGAAGATTGTGCGTACACCGGATGCTCGTCCGGGGTGATGATGCGCAGACATGCCCAATGCCTAACAAGGCGAGCCATAGCAAGGTCCGGCAAAATTCGTAGGGCTCGCTTTGTCATCTTGGCGGCGGTGAAGGTAGTAGTACCGAGATCCATACCGACTTCCTCATGACTTACACCTATCATTACTGTACCGTCGCGAGTCTGGCGAATGCCGCTAGCGGGGAGGCGCAGAATTGGGTCGAGCCGTTCAGTGACCAGCAACTGGCCACGCAGGGGACGCAACGGGACGTCGAGCGCCACCATTGCCCCCAGGGCTGTGGAACCAAGCCCGGCCGCAATGATCAACTGTCCCGTTTCGAAACAACGCGGACCTGTCGAGGTTTGCACATGAACACGAAGACTACCGTCAGGACATGGCTCAATCTTCGACACCGTGTGATTGCCAGCTAGAGTGCCGCCACGTAACTCAATGGCTTGCTGCAGCGCCCGCAACAGCTTAAGCGGATTGCAATGGCCATCGGCAACGCCAATTCCAGCCCCCACCACTTCCCGCCCGAGCCGTGTACCAGGCAGCAGCCTTTCTAATACCGATCGATCGATCATGCGCGAACACGGGTCGATTTTCGGGCTTTGCGCATTCCAGCTCGCGAGGAATTCGGCTTCCTCTTCAAAATCCGCTTCGCTTAGGCAAAAGCGCAAGCAGCCATCGTTTTCATACTCGACATCAATGCCAGTTTCATCGTGCAGCGCTGTTGCGAAAACGGACCAAAGTGCGACGCTCTCGCGTGACAGCTGCTGGTAGCGGGGCGCGCCATATCCCTTCCCGTATGCGCCGACAAGACCGAAATTCGCTTTCGACGCGCGCGGGTCGCAATCACCCCCGTCGAGCACAAGCGCACGCTTCCCTCGCCCCAGCATCCCGTGCGCCAATGCGCAGCCGACAACACCGCCGCCAACTATGATGACGTCATGGTTTTCGCGTATCAAGCCCGCCTCTTTTCCTGAATGATTTGGTTAACTCTATGATCGTCGCAGCAAGGCGTCAAAGTCGAATTTGAGGTACGAGGTATTCTCAGCGGTTATGGTCCAAAACGCGGGCGCCCCCGGTAGGCGATAGAGCTCGCGTGCCCACGGAATACGAGAATAGAGTGCGACGACCGCTTCCATCACGACAACAATCTCGGCAGCACGGGCGCTCGCAAAAGCCCCAAACCCAGCAACGAGACGCCACACTCCATGATTGGTCCCAACGCATAACTTCATTGCCAAGGCGATACGATCAATGGACCGTGTTAGGCGGCCGTAGCTGACCGCGAATTTAGTCAGCCAACGAAACTTCTGTGGCGGCGTTCGGCTGCGGTCGAGACAAACGCCCCAGTTGGGGTTACGTCATCTCGCAGAAAAAAACCAACTCAATCGAGCAAGGCTTTGGTTGGGCGAGCATCGCGGGAGCATTCGGCAAGCAACGGTGCGCACGCTGAAGAAGGTGACGGGATGTTCGCGCGCTCAACGTAAGCCCCTACGATCTCGTGTTCATGCTATCCCAAACACAGGTCAGCATGTAGTAGTGGCAAATGACAACTGAAGCCGACGCGGAATCAAGGCCGTTCTGTAGTGGCCAAGTTATTTCGGACAGGCAGATAGGTTCTTTCACTGTCGGTTTCGCCTCGTAGGAAACGGGCGACAGATACCCCAAAGTCGAATGCAAGCGTACGGCGTTGTACAAGTATGTTTCATACTGCCCAACCTCGCTATGTGCTTGATAAATCTAGAGAGCCCTGTTGTGCCATTGGTTTTGTGGGGTATCCGCGCCG
>NZ_JACHDI010000059.1:0-11138 GCF_014201025.1 Paraburkholderia sp. MM5384-R2 | reverse complement strand
GAAACCCCAGGGCGGGTGTACGAAAAGGGTGGAAGCTCGATTTAATGTGCAGGCGATGCGGCGTTGCCAGATCTCGCTTTTTGTCACGGGACGGCAACATTTTGGGTGCGGGCGCTGCGCGCGTCAGTTCGGTGTGCAACGCAATCTGTCAACAATTCCTCTGCTTTGCGCGCCACCAACTTCAGAATAATCGTCTTACCGTACAAAGATAAGACTGCCTAATTCTCCGCTGAACCACTGTTTCCCCCAGTAGATTCCTCGGTGGAAAATTAGCGTATATTTCACACTAACAAGTATCCCAGACTATCTGAGGACGGTTATCACCTCCGTACGCTAACGCACATCGCTTTTGTGGCCGTGACGGCACAATCCCGTTCAACGCTGTTAGCTTGGGATGCATATGAAACAATTGATGCGTGAGATATTCACACGCGCGCTGCTTCTCAGTGGAGGCCCCGCGGCGATTCGAGCCTTTCTCTGGCGCGATCGCACCGCGATTCTGCTCTATCACGATCCGTCGCCCGCCACGCTCGAGGCTCATTTTGAGTACCTGAAAGACAAGGTCGAGTTCGTGCCGTTGTCGCAGGCAAATTCGCGAGGTAGTGGTCGCCCGCGCGTGGCCGTCACGTTTGACGACGGCCATATCGGCAATGCAAATCTGCTGCCCGTATTCATCAAGTACGGCGTGTACCCGACCATTTACATCTGCAGCAGTGTCGTGGCGCACGATCGTACTCACTGGTTCCTACATCCTGTCGCGAGGGATGCCGGTGTGAAGCGGCTGATTCGCATGAAAAACCACGAGCGCCTGGCTGAACTCGACGCGCGAGGCTTTCGTCAGGACTTGCCAGACCCAGCGGCGACGATTAGTGGCCTCAGCGCCGCCCATATTGAAGAGATGCGCCCCTATGTCGACTTTCAGTCTCACACACGCTATCACCCGACACTAACCTTCTGTGACGATGACGAATGCTTTGAAGAGCTTGCGCTATCAAAGTCGGAGGTAGAACGGATCGTAGGTAAGCCTTGCGAGCATTTCGCGTATCCCTATGGCATTTATGGTCCGCGCGAAGTCGAGCTGCTGAAGGCCGCCGGCTACAAGACCGCACGCACGACCGACGTGGGCTGGAACGACGAAGGAAGCGACCCGTTCCGACTCAAGGCGTTCGACATTGACGATGACTCTTCAGTGTCGTGGTTCGCCGCGCAGCTCACGGGCCTGACGTTGGTGCCGCGCTATCTGCGACTGGGACGCGTCAGGCGCCTGGCTCAGCGCATCTTCAGCAGGCCACGTGCGTTGAACCAGGCGTAGAAAGCACAGCGCCGACGCGACAGCTCGCGCAGCGGCGTACGACACCGTCGTGCACCGCGCTGCATCCAACCCAGGGCAGCGAATCGTCACGATAAGGTATTCGCTAATAAAAATACTATCGCGCGCGATCTCGGCTTCGAGCAGAACAAGCGGTCAACGTTCGAGCACCTGTCAATCAAAGGCGCAACCGGACCGCCGGTGCATTATTCGTAACGGCCTTATTGTTCCTTATCTCTATGGTAAAAAAGGAAGGCGGCATGCGTAAAATCTTCATCATGTCTCCGGGTACCGCCAATTATCCGGAAATTACTGCCTATCAAAACTATTTTAAAACGCGCGGCGTGGATGTGATGGTCGGAACAATCAGCGATTACCGCGCCCTCGATAACAAACGAAATTTCGTGTTGTGGGAAATCATGGGTTTTTATCCGAACCGGCTTGAATCCGATTTTGTCATCCATGACTACCGTTCTCTCTCCGTTGGCGGCTGGCCGGCGATGAAAGACGTCGCGAAGCGGTATTTCAATTGCCAGCCGAATCTGCGGATCTTTCAGAACAAACGGCAACAGGAGATCATGGGTTTCGGTCACGGCGTACCCAGTGTGATCCTGCCCATGGGCGTGCCGAACTGGATCTTCGAGGTACAGGATGGCGGTCAGACCGAAAAGAAAGCTGATTTCTGTTATATCGGCGAAATGAGCGTCGAGCGGGGCTTCGATCGCGTGCTGGAAGCATTTATAAACAACTTTCAGAAGCGCGACGTCTCCCTCCTCCTGGTGGGAAAACCGGACCCGCGCATCTACGAAAGATTTTCGAATGCAAAAAATATCATTTTCACTGGGCCGTTGCCGCAGCGTGAGGCGCTGAAGCACGTGGTCGAATCCGATGTTGCGGTGTGCTACTTCCCCTATCACCGGCCGCACTGCTATCAAACGCCGACCAAGCTGCTCGAGTATGCAGCGCTCGGCAAGAAAATCGTGTGCAACGACTCGCCGTCGAATATCAGATGCTGTGAAGAGATGGGCATCCACAGTGTGATCACCACGGCGAACATCTTTGACGGAATCGATGAAGACGCCGCGCGCGGTGCGACAGCGAATCGTCGGACGGATTTCGCTGACCTCATTTGGGACCGGGTGATAGAGCAGTCCAACGTCGCGACATTTCTGCCAACGGATATCAAGCTAACCAACGCTTGACCCATCCATTGACGTGCGGCATTTCAACGAATGCGACTCGAACTGCCCTTGGTAGCACTGAGTCAGCCGAAGAGACGACATTTGAACGGTGGTAATGACATGCAGATATTCATTCTTCACCCCGGCAAGGCGAATTATCCTGAGATAGACGCCTACACGAAGTATTTTGTGAGAAACGACTGTAAGGTAACGTCAGGGACCCTGGATGATTACAAAAAAGTCAAGAATCCGGAGGAGTACGTTCTCTGGTGCATCATGGGCTTTTACCCCAGGATCCCTGCTGCAAAATACGTTATCCACGATTACCGCTCGCTGTCTGTCGGGCGTAACAGTGCGCTAAAGGACAGCATCAAGAAATCGTTTCAACCACGGCCCGATCTTCGAATATTTCAGAACGACTCAATGAGTGCAGTCATGGGCTTCCGCGACGGCGTAGATACCGTTTTCCTGCCGATGGGCGTACCAGACTGGATTTTCACGACGGAGGCTGACCGCAACCAGGCGCTTCCGTCGGGAACGTATTGTTATCTGGGCGAGATAACGCGGGAACGCGGCTTTGTCGGCTTCATCAGGGACTTCCTGGCCGCCAAGCGCAACTCGGATACCCTCGTTCTGATTGGGCCTGTTGAAAAGGAAATCTCCGACGCATATCTTCGATCGCCCGGCATCCTGTTCACGGGACGTCTTGCGCAACGCGATGCCCTCGCGGTGGTTCGCAACTGCGAGATTGCTATTTCAACCATCCCGTACAAGCGTCCGTATGACGTGCAGACGCCGACCAAGCTTCTGGAATATGCTGCGCTCGGCAAAAGAATTATCTGCAATGACTCGCCTTCGAATCTGAACGCCGCCGCCAAGTTTGGAATTCAATGTAAAGTAACGGGCCCAGACGTATTCTCTAGCATCTGCAATTTCCACGGCGATATGGTGCCGAAAAATGACCCCTCCACGCTGCTGCATTTGCGGTGGACAGACATAATCGCCGCCTCGGGCGTGGAGCGATATCTCGCGCGGCTCTAAAAATTAGGATCGTCGGCGGAATCTGTGGGTGAATTAGTGTGCGCGGCTAGCCAGGTGAAGCTCGATTCAGATACTGATAGAGCTTGCGACACGTTGCATCAAAGGAATTTTGTGCGGGCTCGGAGATAGCTGGCCAGATGAGGGGGCCGCCGTCTTCCTCGATGAGTTTGTCGAGGAGGGTTGCCACTGGAAGAGTAAGGAGATCGGGATCTTCATGGCGGCGCCGGATCATTTCGCCGCCGAGCATCCAAATGTGATCGCGGTGCCGAAGCAATGTGTTCCGTGCGTATCCCAAGGTTAGGAGATACTCAAGGAAAGGCGTGAGTATGGCCACGATTGCCTGTCCAGTCGGAATATCTTCGTCGTCGACTTGCCACGACGCAGGCCAGTTATGCAGATCTGGGACGTACTGCGCAAGCGCTTGCTGTTCGGGGACAATGGCGACTTTGTCCTTGCCGGTTCTGGGCTTGCTAATCATGTTGCTGACCCGTCTGCTTAACGCCTGTCATCATTTTCCCGGCTTTGTATATGAAGGGGCGCGGCTGTGCGAGACAACTCAATCCATCGAGATCGACGTTCGGCCGCGCAAGGGTTCGAAGCCGATTTTCTCATGCTGTAACCGGCCTGCGCGGGGTTACGACTCGCTCACACAGCGCCGCTTCGAGTTTATCCCCGTCTGGGGCTTTGCCGTGTTTCTGCTCTATACCATGCGACGCGTCGATTGTCGTGCCTGTGGCGTGAAGGTCGAAGCGCTGCCGTGGGCCAACGGCAAGCACACGCTCACCCGCGCTTACATGATCTTCCTGGCGCAATGGGCGCGTAAGCTGTCCTGGAAAGAAACAGCACAGAGCTTCCGAACCAGTTGGGAGAAGGTCTTCAACGCAGTGGAATGGGTCGTCGACTGGGGGCGGAGCCATCGCGAGTTCGGCACGATCCGCGCTTTCGGCGTGGACGAGATCCAGTATGGCCGCGGACACCAATACCTCACGCTCGTCTACCAGATCGAGGCCGGCTATACGCGACTGCTCTGGGTCGGACAGGAGCGCACGAAAGAGAGTTTCGCGAAGTTCTTTGCCATGATCGGAAAGCCGCTATCTGAGAAGGTCGAATTCGTGTGCTCGGACATGTGGCAACCCTACCTGGAGATGATCGCGCGTCATTGCCCGAACGCTCTGAATATCCTCGACCGCTTTCACATCGTCGCCAGGATGAACAAGGCCATCGACGAAGTTCGTGCCGACGAGGCCCGGCGCATGACTCGCGACGGCTACGAGCCGGTGCTCAAGAAATCCCGCTGGTGCCTGCTCAAGCGGCGCGAGAATCTCACCGGCAAGCAACGCGTTCGTCTGCGTGACTTGCTTCAGTACAACCTGCGCAGCGTGCGAGCCTATCTGCTCAAAGAAGAGTTCCAGCAACTCTGGGATTACATCTCGCCCGTGTGGGCCGGCAAATTCCTCGACCAGTGGTGCACTCAGGTAATGCGCTCACGTATCGAGCCGATGAAGAAGTTCGCCCGGACGGTGCGTACACACCGGGAGCTGATCCTCAACTACTTCCGCGCACGAAAACAGTTCTCCAGCGGTGTCATCGAGGGGCTGAACAACAAAGCCAAAGTCACCATGAGAAAAGCGTACGGCTTCCGAACCTTCAGAGCCACGGAAATCGCGCTCTATCATGCACTTGGCAAGCTCCCCGAGCCTCCATCCACCCACACTTTTTACTGACCAACCAAAAATTAAAATGGTTTGCGCGATGACACGCGCAAACCATTTCTCAAAAGTCAGTCTCGTCGCGATCGGCGTTCCGTAAACGTTGGTTACGGAGTGGTGCTTCGATTCTTGCCGCGCCCCATCGGCACGTTCGGGCCAGTTCTTCGCCCGTCCCGACTGCGCGAATCGATGAAGAGTTGATGGTCACGCGCGTGAAGAGGCTTTTGTCCGCTACTCTTCACTTCGGCAAGAGCACTGTATGCAATCGGTCCCAGACGACGGCTTGCTGCAAATCGCGCAGTAGTCACTCGCTCAGCACCGAACGGCCCTGGCGAATGCTTCTCAACTGGGCCGAATAAAGCAGCGCGATGTTGTTGAAGAAACGATCTTCACTGAATCTGTTGCGCGCTTCCTCCTGCGCGCGCCGCAATAAACCTTCACGAAATTTATCTTCGGCTATCATCTTCCGGATCAGCGAAGTCGCTTCCGCAGCCGTCCGATAAAGAACGCCGGTCGAATTGTGACGAATGGTGTCTATATTGCCGGGACAATCTGACGCCACAACGGGTGTGCCGAGCGTCATTGCTTCAATCAGAGAAATCGGCATTCCCTCCCAGGAAGCTGTCGACAAATAGATATCCGCTTGCGCCACAGCCGCGATTACGTCGGCACGCGTAAGCCAACCGGTCACACGCACGCCGGCGTCCTCGAGCGTCCCCCTGAGATCTGCGTCGCCGTCGCCGATCCATACGAACTCGACGCCGTCCCGATCGAACGAGCGTGCAATCTCCGCGAACAATCGCGGATTCTTTTGCACACGAATGCCGCCGACAGTCACAATTTTTCGCCTTTTCGTCGATCCGACTTTTCCGGCGCTTTCCAAACGATTGTTGCCCTGGACACTGACAGCCCGATCGATCGCGTTCTCGACCAGTACTGCATCTCGCCGAAGATAGCGGCGAATAGCTGCGCATTCACTGTCGGAGCAGCCAACGTATGTGCAGTTCTTCACACACGCAAGCAACTCCAACGCGGCGAAACAGTATCGCTTCAACCTGCCTATGTCTCGCCGTACGAAAGAGATGCAGTGCGGGCTATAAAAAAGCGCCGTTGACGGCAACGCGAACAAGGTCGACATTCGTCCCAGGAAACCTGCGAATGACGAGTGCAGATGGACGATATCCGGGTTCAATTCGATCAGTTGTTGGCGCAAGCCAGACATGATCCGCGCCAATGATGGCCCTTTCATCTGCAGATGCTGCAGGACGACGTCAGAGTGAAACATCGCGCGCAAATTCTTCGGTGTTTCCTCGCGCTCTGAATAGATCACATACACCTCGTGACCTTCCTTGGCAAGGCGCGTCGCAAGCGTGCTCACAACTGCAAGCGTTCCTGTAGCAGTCGATTCGATTACGTGGACCACTCTCATAACATGTTTCTCGTGAATTGCGCAGCAATAGCGGAACACATCCCCGATCGGTCACGGCGATCGGGACGACATGCAATCTACGACAGGGAAAGGACCCCAGCCGGCTCAGTAGGCGCCGTCTTTCGCGAACACCACTTTGACGGTTCTCAGAAGAATCGACATATCGAATGTCAACGAGCGGTTCATTGCGTATTTGACGTCGAGCGAAACCCGCGTCGGATAGTCCACATCGTTGCGGCCGCTGACCTGCCATAAGCCTGTCATTCCAGGCTTCAGCGCGAGGTAGTAACGAACATCGCGGCCATATCGCACCAGCTCCTTCTGCACGATAGGACGGGGTCCCACCAGGCTCATATCGCCGCGCAGCACGTTCCATAGTTGCGGCAACTCATCGAGGCTCGTCTTGCGCAGAATGCGGCCAACCGGCGTCACACGAATATCGTTTTTAAGCTTGAAATCGCGGTCCCATTCCGCACGAGCCTGCGGATCGGTTGCGAGCAGTTTGGCGAGAACTTCATCCGAGTTCTTGACCATGGAGCGGAACTTCAGGCACTTGAAAGTACGTCCTCCTCGGCCAATTCTCGGATGACCATATACGGCGTTTCCGTGATCTCTCATGACTGCCAGCGCAATTATCAGAAGAACCGGGAAGAGCAGGATGAGTAGAACCGACGCCCCGCAAACGTCCATCGTTCTCTTCACTGCGTCGTCCCACCTTGCGACGAAGATGTTCTCGCTTTGCGGGTTCGAGTCATCCAGGGCGACCTGCTTTGAATTCGCCTCATGGCACGCCTCTTCCAGTTTCGGATCCGCGGTGGCGTTGGATTCGAACATACTATCTCCTCAGTTCGGAAACTCGTGGGAAACGATGCCGGCGCAGGCACCCTGCGCTTGCAAAACAGATTTTGATGTGGAAGTGAATCGTTTAGTGAAGCTAATTTCATTGATTCACTGACGAGTCACGACGAGCGTAACATCTCACTCAAAGACCAAATGTTAGCAATAGCGCATAAAGTCGCCATCGTACAGTTCGATCGCGACACGTCGCCTTCATCTGGTGCACCAACAGTTCTTCTGCCAATCAAATACGCAGAATTCGAATCATGGCTTCGTTCTTTGATTGCTCTTATCGCCAGGTACCACTCGTAAACATCATGACAAAGCGTTCAGGTCAGACGCATACTTTTATCAGACGTGTAACCCGTTCTTTCGAAAGATCGTGATTTCGAATTTGTCTAAAGAGAGACGACAATTTTCATCTTTAGGAAAAAAGAAGATTTGATGAAGGAACAACTTGTGTAATGACTGAGTGCGGCAGGGTCTATGCGATGACTCGCGCTGCACATCGAAGTCGCAAGTATCCCGGCTCGGACTACGAATCGATGTGCGTTCCCGTACATGATCGGACGATTCGCTCATTGCGGAGTTCGACGCGAAGACTTCGTGATATGCCGACGAGCGTGGCGCAACCGGCGTCGGAAATCTGATAGTGAGGCATTGCGTCACACAACAAACTGCAGCTGGGACTGATGCCGAACAGGGGGGCGCATCCTTAGGAAGATTGAGTCGCTCTGTTCGGAAGTGTAGTGTCAGTGCGGGACTCTGGCGTCGACACGGTATTCGATGCGCGTGTTCGACATATCCGTGCCGTCAATGCGGTCGCGTCAACAATTGATGTTCATCGGCACACTTAACTCTGACGTTTTCGGAACCAATTCCAGGCGACAGCATTTATAGTTGAGAAATGAAACTCACACTTTTCTTTTTATTCGCCGTCTTAACACTTTTGTGTGGGCAGCCGATGTCGGCCTTCGCGAAGAACGGTCGCACCAAGACAACGAACGCGACTACCGCCACTGCTCAGCAACTCGCGGCGCTGCAGCCGCCGCCCACCGGAAGCGGAAACGACCGTTTTGCAATGGACGTGAACTGCAATCTCTGGAGTGCGGATCAGACGGCGCTGAGCGAATGCTCAAAGGACCTGGATCTGATTGCCGGATTGGGCGTCGGTACGGTTCGCCTCGGCGTTTCGTGGGACTTCATGACGCTGGCCGACGGCAGCACGCTGGACCCCAACAAAGTGGCCTTTCTGAAGTCGCTTCTGAACGCCGCACGCACGCGCGGCATGAAGATTCTTTTCCAGGTGGGCATGTACGCGCCGTCTAGCGCATACCAATGCCCGGCCACCAGGAATCCGCCGAGCGCATCGTCACCGCGACTCGACTTCTGCGACGCGACGTTCACGAAGTATCTCGGCTCGCTCATGGACGTCGTTCTGCCCTTTACGGCTGACATCGAACTGTTCAATGAGACCAACTGGTCGTTCTCCGCTTCGGACCCGTCTTACGGCGATCCGAACGGTATCTCCGGATACATTCTGAATCGCAGCAAGACGCTCTATTCGGAAGCCAGGCAGATCCTGAACACGAAAAGCCAGTCGGGCTACAAAACGGTTCTGCACACTCAGGGCATCTCGTACTTCTACAACTCGGCGTACCCGCATAACGGCTGGCAACCGCCCGCGGGCAGCGAGCTGATCCAGGCGACCGACTACATCAAGGCAATGGGTAACAACACCAAGAGTGCTTCCAGCCCGTTGAACATCGAGATCGACGTCGTCGACGTTCACCCGTACTTCAGCAGCGCCGACTACCAAACGCTGATGCAGTCGTTCAAGACGACCGTTTCGAATCTGGTCGCTAGCGGTCCCAAGCCGATCTGGATCACGGAAACCAACAACGGGACGACCCGTACGGACGCCGGACAACTCGCGGCATTCAATCAGTTGAAGGTGCTGATGGACAACGGTTCGGTGGCAAAGGCGTTCTGGTATGTCGTGCGTAACGGCGATCCGAGCAACGGGGAAGGCGACGGCTATTCGATCTACGATTACAACCGTAACCTGATTTGTCCGCAGCTTGCCGCCGCTATTCGGGCCTACACCGCGAGCATCCCGCGAGCGCAGCGATTCCTATCGGGTCCCTACCTGACTCCGGTCCAGTGAAGGCGTCTAATTGCAATCAATGAGATGAACGCGAACGCCGACTCCGCCGTTTGCGTCATTTTGCTGTTCTGCCCTGCTCCAAAGCGCTTGATGGTGTTGCAAAGAGGAAGCAGCGGACATCCGCAATGACGGATGAATCATAAGAGGGCGATGAGACTAATTATCCTCCTTTGATCCTCTCGCGCGCGCAACGCAAAGCGCACACGCGAAGACCCCAATCGCCACGCCGATCAGCAGACAGGCGGCATGCGTCAAGAAAGTTACCATCTTCCACTCCCTTTACGACCACATCGAATTTTCGAGAAGTTGAACAGCACGATGTCATCGGTGGCGTAGCTATGGCTTGAGATCTTCCCTAGCGGCACCGGACAGTGTGATGAAGGCGATCCAAAGTCCGGCGGAGAGTGACAAGGGCGCAAAGTCCCGCTTGCGGATGGATGCCGACCTAATAATCGAACTCACTATACCACGGGTATAGCCACGCTTTCGGCGCCAAACTCCAGAATGGCAACCGCATTGGATCGCCGGCGGGCGCGCGGGTTCTGAAGCCCGTGACGTACGAAAATAGCCGACGCGGTAGGCGAGCGCGAAGATGCCGGCGTCGCGATGGACGAATATCATCAGCATCAAAATGGCAGACGCCGGCCGGCACAAACAGAGAGGTCGAAAAGATCCCGCCATAGATGAAGACGCCGGTGCCCGTGCGCTCAGCTTTCCAAAGCGCCATCAGGCAGATGAAGTGCCCGGCGAACGCAGTGATCGATAAGAAACGGACCGTGGCGATCTTCGTGTACTCCCTTTCGCTGGTCAGCGCTTCACCCAGCGTCTGTTGCAGAAACACGCCGAATGCGAGGGCGATCACCGGAATCGAATCGGAGGGGCCGGAAATGATCGTGGCCACCAAGCGCGGGCCGATCGGCATGGCGACGGCGCTGGAACTCGTCATTGCACGCACGGCCTGGGCCTTGTCAGCCGCCATGCACGCAACCTCCAGACGCAAGCCGATTAACGAGCGGATAAAAAGTACCCGAGAGCCGTCGGCCCGCAGAACTTTCCGATCAATAGAATCGAAACGAAATTGAGCGCCTGACTCAGTACAACTCCAGCGACACTGACGAATGAGTCTTTGATATCCGCCAATCATCCACGGCGAAAGTCGGCTGATTTTTCATCGCCATTCGTGACGACGGCCCTCGCGCCGTGAAGGCTAGTCTTTCCTTGTCTCTCCACTGGCCGGCAGTGCATCGAGATAGGAAGCACTGCGATAGAGGTCTGCGCGCGCGCCCAGACTATAGCGATAGACATCCGTATCGATCCCGTTGAAGATCACGCCCTTCACCCGGGCATTCGCCTGCTTGAGCTGCGCGGTCGCCTCCACCACCTGCGCAATGGAAGTGGTCTCGAAGCGGGTCACCAGCAACACGGTGCCGCAGCTATCCGCAAGCGCGGTCGCGTCGGATACGGC
>NZ_JACHDI010000058.1:0-12348 GCF_014201025.1 Paraburkholderia sp. MM5384-R2 | reverse complement strand
CGTCCGCACCGTGCGGCTCTGACAGCAATGCTAACCCGCGTTTGATTCCGTTGCGGCAGGCCAGCCTCTGTCCCGCAGGAAGTCATACTGCCTACCAGGTCCAACACAAAGTGCCTAACGCCCTCTAAGTTGTCCCGGACTCCGCACTACGACGCTTCTAACAATTCGGGCGTCCTGCCTTGCGATTTTGGAATGAGGTGCGACGAGGCATTATGTGCGCTGGAGCCTCGCACGTGCCGGGATGCGCGATCCGGTGCGCGTCTCGTCCGAGCAGCCCTGCGCAGGCAATCCCCCCAGCTATTTTCTCCCAACCCCCGAAAACTGAAGGTCTCCTTTAAACCCTCACGGACAAGGCTTCCCGGGCCAGATGAATGGCGGAACTGGCGTCCTGAAAGTCGCGTGTGTCAGCCTTCCTCATCCTCCTCTTGGGCTGCCGCCTGCAGCGTGCGAGCTCAGTACTCGGGGTCGGCGTAATACGAGGCGGGCGCGTCGATGTCGACTGGCGCGGTCGCGGCGCCGAAATCCATCGCGCCGAACAGGTTGACGTGTCGCCAGGCGACTGGCGACACGCCTGCGATGAATGCCATCGTGGCCTTGTCTCCCGCGGCCCGCTTGTGCTCGTGGACGCGTGACAGCAAGGCCGTGTTGTAGTGAATGATGGGGTGCGCGATCAGACAGGCGCACTCGTTCCACAATTGCTGCTCGGCCTCGATATGCACGCGCAGCTTGCAGCAAGCGTTTGTTAGGTTCGGACATTGAAAAGGCGGAGGTAGGTCGCCGTTATCCATACCCATACTACGGCTACTGGCGGCCATGGCCATGACAGCGAGCCTGAATGCGCTGTGTGTATACACGCTGCGGTTCGAGTGGTGCAGAGTCGAGTTTCTACGGATGCGCGCCGAGTTCTTTAAGGAATCGAACGTTCTCAACGACTTCGGTGAGCGTCGTGGACCCGCAGTTTTCACTCCGCGGATATCAGAGTGCAACACTTATGCAGAGAGCAATGCGCGTGCCCGAGCAGCTTCTGGAGCGCGAGTGCCGGGCATTCCGTCGCATCCGCGCTTTCAGGTTACGCCCATTGTCCTGGTCCGATTGACGTCATGCCGAAATATTCGCAGGTTCGGACCCGGTACCCGTCCAGTGTCTTTTCGCGCTGAAGGAGCGCATCGAGAAGGCGTTCGTCGGGGCGAACAGGTGATGCCGCCCCACATTGCGAATCTCCACGTATCGCATCTCCAGCCTCCGACAAACTCCCCCGATCCGGAATCGCGGGCAGGCATGTTATCGCCCTGACGTATCAAAGCCGATGCACTCCTACTGATAAGGGCTCTGTTAGAAACCGCCAGATTTTGCACGAAAAGGACGAATACGCCGGCCGGCGAGGATCCACGTATTGCTTAACAGCGACTTGTTGATGCGTTCGATGTATCCTATACCAGCTTAGCGAGCTTTTGACGGCTCCAGATACTGTGCAGTGTTTCGATGACCATGGCGTCAACGCATCAGGATCGCATCAAGTGCGGGCGAGCATACCCGCCCGTTAGTCGATTGCATACGACCGGTGAGGCCTACTGTGAAGAAAGTGAGCGTTACAAACACCGCAGTCTTTGACCCGAAGAAACTTCTCTTCTCAGCGGCGAGTCTCGCAACTTCCGTGCTTCCTGTGAGGCTTAGGCATGTTCTGGCTACGTCACTCCTGAACGACCCGTCGCTTGTAAGGCAATACGGATACCGCTACCTCTCGGGACTGGCAGGGAAACTAAACGTCGTACGGCTCTCCGCATCCGGAGAATACGGGACGATGTCCAGCAGTTCTAAGGACGTCTGGATACTGAGAGCATATGCCGAAAGCGGTCGCTGGGCATTTCAACTGTCAGAAAGGTTGGTTGCGTTTTTCTCAGGGACGGGGGGGACCTACCTCGACATAGGTGCCAACATAGGCATGACGTCAATACCGATCCTCCAGCAAAATCCTGCGGTGCAGTGCTATGCGTTTGAACCTGAGCCGGTCAACTATCAGAATCTCTTGCTTAACATCTCGGTGAACTGCCCTTCATCGCACATTCGGCCTTTCCAAATGGCGTTGCATGAACGGAAAGGCATGCTTCCCTTTGAGATTTCCGACACAAATCTGGGCGCGCACCGCCTTCACGTCGAAACCGGTCTTGCGCCCAAATTGGCTGAGAACAGCAGGCGAGTCACAGAAGTGGCGTGCGAGAGACTGGATGATCTGCCGATCGAATTGCGTCATCCCGTCTTCGTGAAGATCGACACAGAGGGCGCTGAACCTTTTGTGGTCGCTGGCGGCCGGCACACGCTTGCTCAAGCCGATGCAATCCTTCTGGAATGGCACCCCTACAATATGGCGCGGCTTGGCGCTGACCCGACCGTTGTCTTGGATTTCCTCGAGACGCATTTCCAATATGGCGAAATTGAGCACACGGATGCGAAGGCAGGGCAGCCTGGAAGACGCGGATCGATCAAGGAGATCACAGGACAGCTTGCCGGCACAATAGAAGAATGGAAAAACGATCCGTCCCAATACCTCGACATAATTGGAATTCGTAATCATAACGGCGTCGCTGATCCTGTAGGCACAGACCGTATCGAAGAAAGCGAAATGCCATAGTGCTGGGCGTGCGCTTGATGAGTGCAACAACGATACCGCAACTGCGGTTTGACGAACCCTGAACGCTTGTTGAACGGATGTAAGCGATAGAGCACAGCCGACTTTTTCGCTGCAATTGTGTCGGCACTGATCTGAGGCGTCTTTTCTCTAAGAAACGATTCCAATAGGGTCGAACGAGCAGAAGAGCCTGTCCTTTCCCCACTACCATGGGAAAGAGATGACGAATCATGTCGCACAAAGGCGACAGATCTTCAACAATCTCGGTCAGCGCGTTAAATGGCTTCGCGATAGAGACTATATTGCAACCCAGTCGATGCGGCTGGTGGACCGCGACCTGCGTGGGCGGATCGTGCTGTCGACTGGTTGCGCCACGACGGCTTCAAGGCTCTGTGACGGAATGCCTATCGACGCGTAGTTTCTGGCCCTGTGGTTCCTTATCCTGACCTTTTGTTGCACTTTATCGCCGCACTCGCTAGTCATTACAGTGGCACGATCGCCAGAAAGTGCCATATTACGGCCGCGCGGATCAGGCTTGACAAACGGAGCGAGACCCGTCGGCAGCGCTGTTGTGCATGACCAATTGCAGCGCTTTTTGCACAACGCGTCACATTTTTGCAATCCAAAAGACCATGAGCTTTAAGGGCGAAAATCAAGCCTCCGGGGGGCCTCCTGGTGGGTTCGACCATAGCGAAGAATGCGCAACGAACCGCATCGTGAATCCTGCGTCGGCACCCTCTGTCAGTGTCATAATGGCCAACTTCAATGGAGCGAACTGGATCAGACAAGCGATCGAGTCACTCCAGAGACAGAGTCTGGCAGACTGGGAACTCATCGTTGTGGACGATGCGTCAACCGACGCGAGCGTAGACATTGTTTGCGCCGCTGCCAATAATGACCAACGTATCGTTCTCCTCACCTCGTCGTGCAACGCAGGGCCGTCGGTGGCACGTAATCGTGCGCTGGCGTGCGCGCGAGGACGCTGGGTCACAATCCTCGACAGTGATGACCTGTTCGCGGACCGACGCCTTGAGTCATTGCTTGCAAAGGCGGAGTCGGACGGCGCCGGGATCGTAGCTGATGACTTACTCATCATGAACCAGAGCGGCTTGCTCACGGGGTACTCGCTGCTTGGACTGCGGGCCTCCAGGACCTTCGATGCAGTTGCGCTTGTCAAGGCGCCGCGTCTCGCCTATCTCAAGCCTATGACCAGGACTGAGCTTTTAACCGAGCTTCGGTATGACCAGCGGCTTCGCTCTGGCGAAGACTTCGATCTCTTGTTGCGCGTGTTGGTGAAGCACGATGCACGAATGGTCGTTTATCCGGGCATGGGTTATCACTATCGGCGACGTGGTGATTCGCTCTCCACCGACAAGTCGGCGGATCGACCGGCGCTTCGAGGCATGCTCGAAGCGAATGCCCGTTTCCGTGCATCGTATGCTCTGTCCGGAAGATTAGCCGACGCGTGTGCGCATCGGCATCGATCACTCGAAACCTCGCTTCGCTGGGTCGATGTCACCGAAGCGGTTCGTGAAAGGCGCTTCGCGACAGCCGTTTATCACACAATAAATCATCCCAGGGTCCTGAGATGCGCCGTGCAATTCCTCAAGAAACGCCTTTACCTTCTGGTACTCGGAAACAAACGCCGCTCCAAGACATTAGGGCTTTGATCCGAGTGACGTGGCTCATTGCATTCCCGCCGAATTTATCGACGGCCTTAATATCGCTTACGTTGCGAGGGGGAACTCGCCACGAACTCATTAATCACTCGATAATCGTCGGTAGTTTCCTGACATCAACGAAATGAATCACGTTCTCGAACTCAATTGCCTCGATAACCGCCGCTGATCAGCATTGAATCCGCCGCGTGCAAGAGACGATTTCCCGCAGCGATCGCCTGTCAGCGATTTCATTCAGCATTGCAAGGCCAAGCTTGCATGCCGCGCGAGCGATGACCAGATTGCATTGGTTCGGCCTTACTCAAGCACGAATACACCACCTCGGCTCGCCCGACCCAGCGCACAGCGGCTACGATAAGACACAATTTCCTCGCCAGTGTATTGCAGCTTTGTTTGTCGCAATAATAACGAGGCACAGTTATTGCTCCCCCTCGCTCACCCCTGATCAAAGTAAAACCTACGCGAATTAAAAGGGTCGAAGTGGCAAAAATAATAATATTACCCCTCTGAGGGTCGTAAGAAAATCAGAATATTCGTAAGATCAACTGCGACGGGAAAAAATTCTGCTTTTTGCCCGAAAAAGGCTGATAGTTCTTTGACGGGAAGGGTTTTCCCGATACGATTGGTGCGTCCGTTGGCGGCAATGAGAAAAATTTGCCGGGCAGCCGGGGGTAATAGTCCTTCGGGACAACGTTTGCGTCGCACAAAGCCGTAGAAGATGCCGAGGGCAGGCATCGCAGCCACGTCGTCTCCTCCGTTGGTTGAATCCTCTTGACGCGCGAATCAGCTCGCCGTGGTACTGGCTCGCGCTCGCGCGTCTGTCGAATGGATAACTTCAAGCGAACGGTTTTTTAGCGGTGTGGTAACGGTTGTAAAGCGGTGTCTTAAGGGATTGAGGATTTTCATCGGCTATAGGGAAGGCGAAGAAGAATAGTGGGCGCCTTGTCAGAAATTTGGTTGTCCTAAAGGCAGAAAATAATATTTAAACTTTTTTGGGGAATTTTTTCCCGCGCTGGAATAATTCAAAATGGTAAAACGACGTCAATTTATTGGTGCCCTCTCGGCACTGGGTGGAAGCGCTCTTTTGAGCGCATGCGGCGGTGGCGGGTCGGACACTAGCGACAATGCGGCTGGCGCCACAGCCCGGAATGCAACCGCGACTGCAAAGGCCGCTTCTGGTAACGGCACGGCAATGCCTCCGGCAAGTTCTCTGATCGACGGCTCGGGCAACACCTGGACCATGACGGGCGGCTCCGTTTATAAAAACGGAGCGATAGCAGGGAACAACTACAACGTCACAGTCGCGATGTGCTACAACGGCAACATCTACGTTGAGAACGCGAGCGCGCAGTGGTTCCAATGGACCGGCACGGCATGGATGTCCTGCCCGGATCCGCGCGTGGTCACGACGTCCCCGGACGGCACCACGATGCCGTCGGCAACGAGCATCATTGACTGGACGGGCGGGGTCTGGACGTTGACCAATGGTGTCATCTCCAGGAGCGGCGCTGTGGTGGGCATCAACTACAACGTGACGCTCGTGCTCTGGTACGGTGGCAAGATCTATTGCTGCAATACGAGCGGTAATTGGTACGTGAACACGGACTGTTCCGCTCAGTGGCTCCCATGTTCCGATCCCCGTACTCCTGTGGCAGCTGCCGCAGGAAGCTTCTATGGTGTGAACGGGCATTACGACTACACCTACACGCCCGCGCAGGTCGTCTCGACGCTGAATGGTTTGCGCTGCACGAGCTATCGCGTCGGCTGCACGGCGGATCCCAGCCAGCTGAATGCCGTGGTCAAGCTGGCGCAGGCGTTTCAATCGGCCGGGATGACGCTGCTCGTATTGATCAACCAGGGTCTGCACGACAGCAACGGCAATCTTTTCGCAGGCGAATCGGCCGCGTACAATGCCGCCTATTCGACCGCCACGGCAGTAGCCAGTGCGCTAAAGCCGTATGGCGTCACGCTGTACGAATGCGGCAATGAGTTGACCCGCGACCCTGCCATCATCATCGACTACACCTACGCAGGTACGAAGGTGAGCGATTTCAACAATGCAAACTGGCCTGTCATGCGCGGCGCGATGCGCGGCATGATCGACGGCGTGAAGTCGGTTCAGCCTTCGGCGAAGTGCGGTATTAACTTCTGCGTGGCCGACATCGCCGCGGCCGACTCGTTGTGGGAAGGTACGCAACCGGACCGGAGCAGCGGCTATCCGAAGGTCCGCTGGGATATCACGACGTGGCACAACTACGAAGTGTACGGGGACCTCTTCTCCATCGGAACGGACGGTGCAGGTCCCGGCTTCGATCTGCCGACATACTGCAAGGCGCGTTACGGTGTGCCGTTCTTCGTCAGCGAGTGGAACACGGGTCCGGAACAGACCGGGGCTCATCGGGCCAATTACATTTCGTCGCAGTTGGGGGGCTTCTATCAGGCACGAAAGACCCACAACATCCAGACCGTCATGTACTACGTGCTCGATAGCGGCGACAACACGTTCGGCATCATGCTTAACGGTGCACAGTTGAACCCGGCGTACAGCGCATTCCAGAGCTTTACGTCGAGTAATCCGGACAACTGATCGAATCAACTCCCCCGTTTGCCAAAGACCTGGCTACCCGCTGCTTATGCGGGGGAGCCAGGTTTTTTAGTTTACATCCACTGTTTTTCAAAAAAAAGTTCAACTTTTGGAGGCAGTTAATTTTTTTCAAGTGGACACGATGCTCCGCCAGCGGATTTTCTGAGCGCCGTCTGTATCCTGACTGTACCGAGATCGGACAGTTTGCCGCATGCCGCCCCACAACCGCTGGAATCTGCTTCCCCGACTTCCAGATCGAACCACAACCGATCATCCGCCTGTCGCTTGCAGGTCATCTGGCCTGCACACGTGACGTATGCCAGGTCACCTGGTTTGGGACGATTCTCAGTACGGTAGTGTAGCGCGGAGGCCGCCCTGCTTCGCGTTAGTAATTCAGACGCTACAACTAACGGGCGTTACGGCGAGCCAACGGATTACAGAGGTAACGGACCGCGTAGTCAGCGATAGGCGAGTATGGAACCAGACAGAGACTGGACAGCACCAACGTTCCCACCTTTTTCTTTAGGCTCCAGAATGGATTTGCCAAGATCGTATGAAAATAAGCATGCGAATCGCTGAACATCCAGCGCCATCTGGTCGTCAACGGCGCCTGATAGACACACGAGCAGAAAATGGCCCTTTCATGCGCGAAATCGTAAAAGTCGGATGGCAATTGCATTCCCAAGCGGCGGGATGCCATTTCACGCAGGGTTGCCCACCGCGACGCGAGCGCTCTCGGAGCCTTTGTGGTCGAATCGGAGTTGGCAAATGACACGCCTCGCCCTCTGCTATGAGATACCCGGTATCCGCCGAGCGACATCGGGATGCTCGAGACTGGCCCGACGAGAGCCGCCCCATAGATTGCGTAAAAATCCGCACCATACCGGCTGTTGGCCGTTTCCGGGACGGGGAAGATCTTCCTTAGCGCAGTGACGCTATACGCGTTCCCAGACGCCGGGGGGGACGGATAGAGCCATCCGTCCAGCAAAGGCTTTCGACAGTCACCGTCGATTCCAGAATGAGGTACATAACCGCCCGTACATCTGCTCGTCTGGTCAATGATGTCTAGGCGGAACTGTACCTTTGCAAGATTCTCCCTGTTGAAGCGCTGCATCACTTTGGTCACGGCATCAGGATATAGCACGTCGTCGGCGTCCAGAAACAGCACGTGGTCCGTCTCGACGAGATGAAGTCCCAGGTTGTAGGCGGATACCTGGCCGCCGTTGTCCTTGAAAATGGATGTGATGCGCGATCCGTAGCGTTCCATGATTGCGCGAGACCGATCTGTCGATCCGTCGTCGATGACCATGACACGAGTGTGCACGTAGTCCTGCGAGAGCGCCGAATCGATCGCCTCGCCCAGAAACTGTTCGTAGTTGTAGTTGCAGATCACCACGGTCATTTCTTTCATGACGACTCACACAGAAGACCAGAGTGCGATGCAATGGATTGGAGATTCCGTTCAAATGAAACGGCGCCGGATAAGCGTACTCGCAACGTTCTTGGGTGCGAGCAAGGTGGCGATGCTCCAACCCGCAATCAGAAAGCGAAAGCCAGGACGCTCGAAACTTGCACGAAAGGGGATGGATAATGCATCGCGTAGGGCGCGGACTCGGCTGTCTCCAGGTAGCGGATGCTGTTCCGGTGTGAGTCGCAACGATGCAACTCGCAATTGAAGCAAATGAGGTGCCGAAAACAGGGTGCTAAGCGGCGGTGGCGGCAGGCCGGTCATTCTGCAGGCTTTACAGGCGGCATTGTGACGTTTCAGTGCACGTGAGATCTCGCGCCCGAAGTTACCTGTGTTCGCGCTCATAGCGCTGTCGTTCTCGCCATGCATACGGTAGAGCACCAGTGGCGCAGCAATTGTCTCGATGTCGCCCATGTAGGGGGCCATGGCGATGCACGTCGAGTCCGTGAATGAATCGCAACTCGCATCCAATGGAAAGATTCTCTCGAGAAAGCTGCGTGCCCAAGCGTTTCCCGAGCCCGGCGGAGTGGGATATTCTGAGGTCTCATACGCCCAGTGACGAATCGCCTCCGACGACACTCCCGGCGGGACCTTCGGAATTACGTTTCGAATCTTGGGAATCGCGTTTCGTATGGGGCGTCCCTCCGCGTCGACCCGCTCCATCAACACCTGCACCTTGCTGAGGCCGGTGCGCCAGACCGAAGCAATCGAGCGCAACGCGCCGGGCACCAGAACGTCGTCCGCATCGAGGAAGATGACGACGTCGCCCGCACTCCTATCGAAGCCCACGTTGTTGGCTTCCCGCTGGCCACCATTTTCTTTAAAGATGGCCGTTATCTGTTCGCCAAACGAACGAATGACCTCCGCGGAGTTGTCGGTCGAGCCGTCATCGACGACGATGACTTCCCTGTTGGGCCAATCCTGTGCCAAGGCGCTTTCAATCGCTTGCCGAACAAAACGCCCGTAATTGTAGTTGGCAACGACGACGGAGAAAAATAGTTCAGCGCGGTTTGTGAGACATTCGCTGTATCGAACTTTCATCGAGCACCTCTAGTCCGGTTCGTGCTGACGCACCTTTCAGCGAAACAATAATGGTACGCCTTCGGCCCTGACAATAAGCCACCGGCCAAAACGCTATGTTCACTCACCTCATGCAACCAGACGCGTCCTCGTTGCGGTCGGGCGGCGACGTGACGCTGAGGAAACTGTCCAAATCACTCCCGAACCCGAATCCAGTCGAGCGGAGCTTGCTGTTGTCGGGGCGACAAAAGCCCATTGGGAAACGTCGAGAGATGCACTTACCCATTGCGAGTCCTTTCAGAAGATCGAAAGCGAGCGGCACATAAAACAGCGTCCGATGACCAGCCCGATGATAGAACTCCTTGTATGTGGGTGAAGCTGTGTCCGCAATATTGAATGCATCAATCCCGGTCGTTGTGCCGCCGTTTAGCGAAATTTGCAATAAATGACCGACGGCCCTGGCAACGTTACGTGTCGAGATGTAATGGCTATTGCGGTACATCCTCACAATTCGTTTGGCGCGCCCCCATGCGAGGGATTGCTCGAGATAGCCCGAGCGTTGTGCCAGGGCAATCCTGTAAACGTCGACATGCATATGCTGAGCATACCTTGAGAGTACGTTTTCTCCCGCTCGCTTGCTCCGCGCATATTCACGCATGGTACGGCCCTCGAGATATTGCTTTTCGAGCGGCAAACCCAGGTTGATCAATGGGTCGCTTTCCGTCACTAGCCGTTTCGTTGGAGACCCATATACCGCCATTGAACTCGCGTGACCGAAATATTTAATACCATGTCGCACGCAAGCCCGCACGAATCGTTCCAGATTGACTTCGTTGGTCACATGCATGGCCGGTGTGCCTGGACCACTTGCCGCCAGGTGAATCACGGCGCTGACTCCAGTGAGCAGGCTGTCCAGATGAGCATTAACTAGATCGGCTTTGGAAAAATCTGCGCGTAGCCACTCGACGCGGGTCTCATTCGGTAGCTTCCGATGGAACTGGCCCCGCACTCGATAGCCTTTTGCAAGCAGCTGTTCAACGATCGCAGTTCCGAGATTGCCAGTTGCACCCGTGACAAGCACGAGGGGACCGTTGTCACTTGCGCAGAATGCGCTCTTCAGTTCCGCAAGCCGGCGCGATGCCAAGCGTTCTCGCAGTTGATCTGCGAGCCCTATAGACAGCGCCATGGTCATCAACGTCGGATTGGTGTGGCCACTGGTTGGGAAAACGGAGGTTCCGGCTACGTAAAGCCCGTTTATTCCATGAACCTGGCAAGTCTGGTCCACGACGCTTGATGCAACATCTAGCCCCATCTGCGTGGTGCCCGACGAGTGCCCCACATTGGGGAGGGCGATTTTGGCAGGGTTGCCCGCAACGACCGTCGGCGACAATTGGAAACCGTCTATTCCGGCGACTTCGAGCTCCCTTGCCAACAACGATCCTAGCGTCAATATGCCGTGCCGCAGTTGCTCATCTGCATCCCAGGTAACTCTTGCTATTGGCAACCCGAGGCGGTCGCAATGCTCGGAAAGGGTGACACGATTTTGCGGCAGTGGCGGCTGTTCGCAGACAATGTCTAACGTGACCTGTTCAATCTTTCTCGCGGACCCCTTGGCGATATAGGCGCGGGCCACAGAACTCTCATTTAGCAACGCTGCCAGGTCTATGAGGCAGCGACGGAGTCGCACTGGCACCTTCTTACGCTCCAACAACATCCGGCCAATGTGACTTACCGTAAGCAAAGGACTTGTGCTTACCGTTAACAAGTCGGCTGCACGTTGTTCACCTTGCCATTTTTCTAGCCTTTTTAGCGCCTGGATTGGATCATCTGGGGAGAGGTGCACGGTTGCATAGACGGCCATATTGGTCAGACGTTGCTGCTCCTGGACGCATGGGTTTATTGACAACCCGTGCGAATACATGAAGGCACGATGTTGAGCAAATAGGGAAAAGAGCCAAACGTCGATGCCGCTCGACTCTGCGACGGCCTCGAGAAACTTCCCAACGACATGCTTGGCTGACCCATCAGGTACCGACCCACTACATCGTGTTTGTTGCCTACTGCCGCACCGGTGCCATCTTTAGAGAGAAGAAGTATGCGTGCGTTCTCCACCGTGCCAGCGGCGAGCGCGACATATTCGGCACTGACGAAGCAATGCTTTTTGCCCGATAACGAAGAAACAACTTCCTCGTGGCTTTCTCTTCGGGATTCGTCGTCGAGTCGCAGGGCATCAGTCATATTATCTGTCGATGGCACTATTTGCCAGAGACAGGAAGAAAAGGAGTGCAACGCCTCTACCTCCGCCGGCACCCTCGGCCTGAGGGTCATCCAAAAGCGATGATCCGTCAGCAGCGGGCCCACGTCAAGGCGCCTCGCTGCACGTGCGGTGTAATGTGTCAGGGCGTCCCAACCCAACGGCCACCCTGAATGGGGCACCCATTCGCGGTGGGACAAGTCGACAGCGTCGAATTGCGCCATCTCTGCCGCGCGCGCCATTGAGAAGCCGCCAAAGACACGGCACCGGACGTCATACCTATGATTATTAGGCGAGCGAAAGTTCATCTGTTCAGAGCGCGACCCATCCGGTCTGTAGTCAAGCTCCTCTCGGCCGATGTTATCTTGAACCGCTACCGCATTGAGTGCTTCATGACCGGGTGTGTTTCTTCCAAACCGCCGCTTTCGACGATCAGCAAACGCAGGCCTTGGCCCGACAATTCGCGAGTATAGTCCGTCCGGCGACGCCCGACCCGACGATTAATAGATCAAACGCCGTCCCATCTATTTTTGCACCGCTGTACTCCTCAAAATCGATGTAACGAGTCATGGTCTATCCTTGCAGTTTTTGACAGGATCCTAGGCGCCGGCCAAGCCCATCTCGTTACCGTGAAAGCTGGGTAACACGGGCGCGCACATGCCCGCTCGCGTGGCCCGCGAGTAAAAATATCGCCATGCCCGACCCCTCGTTGTGGCG
>NZ_JACHDI010000057.1:0-14759 GCF_014201025.1 Paraburkholderia sp. MM5384-R2 | reverse complement strand
TCAACCCGATCGCGATGGAAGAAGGTCTGCGCTTTGCAATTCGCGAAGGTGGCCGTACGGTCGGCGCTGGTGTCGTCGCCAAGATCATCGAGTAACGCCAGAGAGTTCTCGATAATCGGTTGTATCGGGGTTGGCGGTGTCGTCAACCCCAAATGGTTTAGGGGTATAGCTCAACTGGCAGAGCGTCGGTCTCCAAAACCGAAGGTTGGGGGTTCGATTCCCTCTGCCCCTGCCAACTATCGCGCCGTAGTGGCGCTTGTTAAGGTGTTATGGCGAATCCTTCCGTCGAAACTGTAAATACATCCGGCGACAAGTTGATGCTGATCGCGGGTGTGTTGCTGGTCTTGGCCGGGTTCGTGGGGTTCTTCTGGCTTAATGGCCAGGAATGGTACATCCGCGGAGCCGCCTTGGCTGTTGGTGCGATCGCGGGTGTCGCAGTCGGTCTTCTCTCGGCGCCTGGCAAGGGTTTCATCGCTTTCGCCAATGACTCATACAAAGAGGTCCGCAAGGTAGTTTGGCCGAGTCGCAAAGAGGCGACCCAAACAACACTCGTGGTCTTCGGCTTCGTAGTCGTGATGGCTATCTTCCTCTGGGTTTGTGATAAATCCATTGAGTGGGCGATTTTCTCGGCGATTCTGGGTTGGAAATGATATGAGTGATACTCCGGCATCCCCGAGCGGCAAACGTTGGTACGTAGTGCACGCATATTCCGGTATGGAGAAGAGCGTGCAACGAGCGCTTCAGGAGCGCATCGAGCGGGCTGGTATGCAGGATCAGTTCGGCCAGATCCTCGTTCCAACGGAAGAGGTTGTTGAGGTAAAGGGCGGTCACAAATCAGTAACCGAACGCCGTTTCTTCCCGGGCTACGTTTTAGTCGAAATGGAAATGACAGACGAAACGTGGCACCTCGTGAAAAATACGGCGAAGGTGACCGGCTTCGTCGGTGGGGCGCGTAATCGGCCGAGCCCGATCTCCCCTCGGGAGGTTGAAAAGATCATGTCGCAGATGCAGGAGGGCGTGGAGAAGCCGCGTCCGAAGACCCTGTTTGAGGTAGGCGAGATGGTGCGCGTGAAAGAAGGCCCGTTCACAGATTTCAACGGCAGCGTCGAAGAAGTGAACTACGAAAAGTCGCGAGTCCGTGTTTCCGTTACAATCTTCGGCCGCGCAACGCCGGTCGAGTTGGAATTCGGCCAAGTCGAAAAGTTGTAGTCTGGATTTTACGGAACGCACCGCTAGGTGCGTTCCGTCTTTCGCGCTTACGGTCCGCGTAATGGCCGTTGAGGAGCGTAACTAGCCAGTTTGTCGGCGAACACGCGCTACTACTCACTGAGCGTCCGCCCGTAAGGCGGCGTTCCACAGAGGTTCTCGAAATGGCAAAGAAAATTATCGGCTTTATCAAGCTGCAGATTCCTGCAGGTAAAGCCAACCCGTCGCCGCCGGTTGGTCCGGCACTGGGTCAGCGCGGCCTGAACATCATGGAGTTCTGCAAGGCGTTCAACGCGCAGACTCAAGCGATGGAGCCGGGTCTGCCGATTCCTGTCGTGATCACGGCATTCGCGGACAAGAGCTTCACGTTCGTTCTGAAGACGCCGCCGGCTACGGTTCTGATCAAGAAGGCAGCGAAGCTCGACAAGGGTTCGAGCAAGCCGCATACCGACAAGGTCGGCAAGATCACCCGCGCCCAAGCTGAAGATATCGCCAAGACCAAGATGCCCGATCTGACGGCTGCTGATCTGGACGCAGCAGTTCGTACGATCGCTGGTAGCGCTCGCTCGATGGGCATCACCGTGGAGGGCGTGTAAATGGCTAAGCTTTCGAAGCGTCTGCAAGCATTTGCAGCCAAAGTGGATCGTCAGAAGCTGTACCCGATCGAAGACGCTCTGTCGCTCGTGAAGGAGTGCGCAAGCGCGAAGTTCGACGAGTCGATCGACGTCGCCGTGCAACTCGGCATTGACGCAAAGAAGTCGGATCAAGTGGTTCGCGGCTCGGTCGTGCTGCCAGCTGGTACCGGTAAGTCGGTCCGCGTCGCTGTGTTCGCGCAGGGCGAAAAGGCTGAGCAGGCTCGTGCCGCTGGTGCTGACGTCGTCGGTATGGAAGACCTGGCCGAACAGGTCAAGGCCGGGAACCTGAACTTCGACATCGTGATCGCTTCGCCGGACACGATGCGTATCGTCGGTACGCTCGGGCAGATTCTCGGCCCGCGTGGCCTGATGCCGAACCCGAAGGTTGGCACGGTCACGCCGGACGTCGCGACCGCGGTCAAGAACGCCAAGGCTGGTCAGGTGCAATTCCGTGTCGACAAGGCCGGCATTATCCACGCAACGATCGGCCGCGCTTCGTTTGAACCGGCAGCACTGCGCAACAACCTGAATGCGCTGATCGAAGCGCTGCAGAAGGCGAAGCCGGCAACGAGCAAGGGCGTGTATCTGCGCAAGGTCGCTCTGTCGAGCACGATGGGTGTTGGTGTTCGTGTCGACCAGACGTCGATCGCTGCCCAGTAATGAATTTCGCCGCTCCAGCGCGAGTTGGGGCGGCTTTTAAGGGCTTTGGGCGGTTGCGAGGTGGCAGTCTGCATCGCGCGACCGGTTGTCAAAGACCGTTGGTGGGCACGCAGCAAATAGGCGGGTCCTTAATGTAAAGCCAACGCAGATGGCGAACCCGAAAAGGTTTTGTAGTGATGAAGCCGTTGGATGTCTGTAGCGATACGGATTTTTGACGGTCGAAATACTCCTGACTGGTCGGACGCCGTTATTGAATGCGGTACACAAGGCGCACGCTGCGTGTATCGAATCTGGAGGTTAACCGTGCCACTCAACAAAGAAAGCAAGCAGGCCGTCGTCGCTGAGGTTGCCGCGCAAGTCGCGAAAGCTCAGACCGTGGTTCTGGCTGAGTATCGTGGAATCGCGGTTGGCGATCTGACCAAGCTGCGCGCGAAAGCGCGTGAGCAACAGGTTTACCTTCGCGTGTTGAAGAACACGCTGGCGCGTCGCGCCGTCGAGGGTACCCCGTTTGCTCCGCTGGCAGAGCAGATGACTGGCCCCCTGATCTACGGCATCTCGGAAGATGCGATTGCTGCTGCTAAGGTCGTCAATGACTTCAGCAAGAGCAATGACAAGTTGGTCATCAAGGCTGGTTCCTACGAAGGCAAGGTGATGGACAAGGCTGGCGTGCAAGCGCTGGCAAACATCCCGAGCCGCGAAGAACTGCTCTCCAAGCTGTTGTACGTTATGCAGGCACCTGTTTCTGGCTTCGCGCGCGCTCTGGCCGCGCTGGCAGAAAAGAAGCAAGGCGAAGAAGCCGCTGCGTAATGCACTTCAGCCGAGCGTGATTGATCGCTGGCTGTATCCGAATTCAATTTAGGAGTATTTCAAATGGCAATCGCAAAAGAAGACATCCTCGAAGCCGTAGGCTCGATGTCGGTTCTGGAACTGAACGAGCTGGTCAAGGCGTTCGAAGAAAAGTTTGGCGTCTCGGCAGCTGCTGTTGCAGTGGCTGGCCCGGCAGGTGCAGCCGGCGGCGCTGCTGTTGCTGAAGAGCAGACCGAATTCACGGTCATCTTGGCTGAAACCGGTGCAAACAAGGTTTCGGTCATTAAGGCTGTTCGCGAACTGACGGGTCTCGGCCTGAAGGAAGCGAAGGATCTGGTCGACGGTGCACCGAAGCCCGTTAAGGAAGCGGTGCCCAAGGCTGCTGCTGAAGAAGCCAAGAAGAAGCTGGAAGAAGCCGGCGCGAAGGTTGAAATCAAGTAAGCATCAACGCGCTGTGCGAAGGCTGGCGGTTTTTCACCGCCGGCCTTTTTGTGCTTTGTGGAGGACGCGTTTTTGCGGGCGTATGCCGGCAGGAATGTGATTCCCAGAAGCCAAAGAAAAACGCCAACGGTAATTTTGACCGGCATTTCTCTTTGTCTTCTGAAGCGACTGCAGAAGGCAAGTTTGGTCGGGTAGCGGGCAACACAGGCATCCGCTGCCGTCAGCCAGCGGTTGGTAGCGGCCAACCACCAAGCTTCTAGGCTCGTTCAAGCCATCGGACGGCCATCGGGTCTCAGTCGGTGAACACTCGGGTTGTCTCATCAAGGTATCCTGCCTCGACAACTATGCCCGCCGTGATTCGGAGATCGTATGCAATATTCCTTCACCGAGAAGAAGCGTATTCGCAAGAGTTTTGCGAAGCGCCCCATCGTTCACCAAGTACCTTTCCTGCTGGCTACCCAGCTTGAATCATTCAGCACGTTTCTGCAAGCAGATACGTCATCTACGCAACGCAAGCCGGAAGGCCTGCAGGCCGCGTTTACTTCCGTTTTTCCGATCGTTTCGCACAACGGCTTCGCGCGTCTTGAGTTCGTCAGCTACATGCTGTCGCCGCCGGCATTCAACATCAAGGAATGCCAGCAGCGCGGTCTGACGTACTGCTCGGCGCTGCGCGCCAAGGTGCGTCTGGTGCTGCTCGACAAAGAATCACCGAGCAAGCCGGTCGTCAAAGAAGTGAAGGAACAGGAAGTGTACATGGGCGAAATCCCGCTCATGACGCCGACCGGTTCGTTCGTCATCAACGGCACGGAACGTGTGATCGTTTCGCAGCTGCACCGTTCGCCGGGTGTTTTCTTCGAACACGACAAGGGCAAGACGCACAGCTCGGGCAAGCTGCTGTTTTCGGCACGTATCATTCCCTACCGTGGCTCGTGGCTCGACTTCGAGTTCGACCCGAAGGACGTGCTGTACTTCCGCGTCGACCGTCGTCGTAAGATGCCGGTTACGATCCTGCTAAAGGCAATCGGCCTGACGCCGGAACAGATCCTCGCAAACTTCTTCGTGTTCGACAATTTCACGCTGATGCCGGAAGGCGCGCAGATGGAATTCGTGCCGGAGCGTTTGCGCGGTGAAGTCGCGCGCTTCGATATCACGGACCGCGATGGCAACGTGATCGTCCAGAAGGACAAGCGGATCAACGCCAAGCACATTCGCGACCTCGATAACGCGAAGACCAAGTTCATCTCGGTGCCGGAAGATTATCTGCTCGGCCGCGTGCTCGCGAAGAACGTGATCGACGGCGATACGGGTGAAGTCATCGCGAACGCCAACGACGAAGTTACCGAATCCGTGCTCGAGAAGCTGCGCGAAGCGAAGATCAAGGACATCCAGACGCTCTACACGAACGATCTGGACCAGGGTCCGTACATCTCGTCGACGCTGCGTATCGACGAAACGGCCGACAAGATGGCCGCACGTATCGCGATCTACCGCATGATGCGTCCGGGCGAACCGCCGACCGAAGAAGCGGTCGAGGCACTGTTCAACCGTCTGTTCTACAGCGAAGAAGCGTACGACCTGTCGAAGGTGGGTCGTATGAAGTTCAACCGGCGCGTCGGCCGTGATGAAATCGTCGGTCCGATGACGCTGCAGGACGACGACATTCTCGCGACGATCAAGATCCTCGTCGAGCTGCGCAACGGCAAGGGCGAAGTGGACGACATCGACCACCTCGGCAACCGTCGTGTGCGTTGCGTCGGCGAACTCGCTGAGAACCAGTTCCGCGCGGGCCTCGTGCGTGTCGAACGTGCCGTGAAGGAACGCCTCGGCCAAGCCGAAAGCGAAAACTTGATGCCGCACGACCTGATCAACTCGAAACCGATCTCGTCGGCGATTCGCGAGTTCTTCGGGTCGTCGCAGCTGTCGCAGTTCATGGACCAGACCAATCCGCTGTCGGAAATCACGCACAAGCGTCGTGTTTCTGCACTAGGCCCGGGCGGTCTGACTCGTGAGCGCGCAGGCTTCGAAGTCCGCGACGTGCACCCAACTCACTACGGCCGTGTGTGCCCGATTGAAACGCCGGAAGGTCCGAACATCGGTCTGATCAACTCGCTCGCTCTGTACGCGCACCTGAACGAATACGGCTTTCTCGAAACGCCGTATCGCAAGGTGGCGGACGGCAAGGTGACCGACCAGATTGACTATCTGTCGGCGATCGAAGAAGGCCGTTACGTGATCGCTCAGGCGAACGCGGCGGTGGCCGACGACCGCACGCTGACCGACGAACTCGTGTCGTCGCGTGAAGCGGGCGAAACGCTGATGGTCACGCCGGACCGCATTCAGTACATGGACGTGGCGCCGTCGCAGATCGTGTCGGTCGCAGCTTCGCTGATCCCGTTCCTCGAGCACGACGACGCGAACCGCGCATTGATGGGCTCGAACATGCAGCGTCAGGCCGTCCCGTGTCTGCGTCCGGAAAAGCCGGTCGTCGGTACGGGCATCGAACGCACCGTGGCGGTCGACTCGGGTACGACGGTTCAGGCACTGCGTGGCGGTGTGGTCGATTACGTCGACGCGGGCCGTATCGTGATTCGCGTGAACGACGACGAAGCGGTCGCGGGTGAAGTCGGCGTCGACATCTACAATCTGATCAAGTACACGCGTTCGAACCAGAACACGAACATCAACCAGCGTCCGATCGTGAAGATGGGCGACAAGGTTGCGCGCGGCGACGTGCTGGCTGACGGCGCATCGACCGATCTGGGCGAGCTCGCGCTCGGCCAGAACATGCTGATCGCGTTCATGCCATGGAACGGCTACAACTTCGAAGACTCCATCCTGATTTCGGAGAAGGTCGTTGCGGACGACCGTTACACGTCGATTCACATCGAAGAACTGAACGTCGTTGCACGCGACACGAAGCTCGGACCGGAAGAAATCACGCGCGACATCTCGAATCTCGCCGAAGTGCAGCTTGGCCGTCTCGACGAGTCGGGCATCGTGTACATCGGCGCGGAAGTCGAGGCGGGCGACGTGCTGGTCGGCAAGGTCACGCCGAAGGGCGAAACCCAGCTGACGCCGGAAGAAAAGCTGCTGCGCGCGATCTTCGGTGAGAAGGCGTCGGACGTGAAGGACACGTCGCTGCGCGTGCCGTCGGGCATGAGCGGCACTGTGATCGACGTGCAGGTATTCACGCGTGAAGGCATCCAGCGCGACAAGCGCGCGCAACAGATCATCGACGATGAACTGAAGCGCTATCGTCTCGACCTGAACGACCAGCTGCGTATCGTGGAAGGCGATGCGTTCCAGCGTCTCGCGCGCATGCTCGAAGGCAAGGTGGTGAACGGCGGTCCGAAGAAGCTCGCGAAGGGCACGAAGATCGACCGCGCTTACCTCGAAGATCTGGACCACTATCACTGGTTCGACATCCGCCTCGCGGATGAAGAAGCAGCGGCCCAGCTCGAAGCGATCAAGAACTCGATCGAAGAGAAGCGTCACCAGTTCGACCTTGCGTTCGAAGAGAAACGCAAGAAGCTCACGCAAGGCGACGAACTGCCGCCGGGCGTGCTGAAGATGGTCAAGGTGTATCTGGCGGTGAAGCGCCGTCTGCAGCCTGGCGACAAGATGGCAGGCCGTCACGGTAACAAGGGTGTCGTGTCGAAGATCGTGCCGATCGAAGACATGCCGTACATGGCCGACGGCCGTCCGGCTGACGTCGTTCTGAACCCGCTCGGCGTGCCGTCGCGGATGAACGTGGGTCAGGTTCTCGAAGTGCATCTGGGTTGGGCCGCGAAGGGTCTCGGCTGGCGTATCGGCGAAATGCTGCAGCGTCAGGCGAAGATCGCTGAACTGCGCGAATTCCTGATAAAGATCTACAACGAATCGGGCCGCGCCGAAGAGCTGGACAGCTTCAGCGACGACGAAATCCTCGAACTGGCGAAGAACCTGCGCGAAGGCGTGCCGTTCGCAACGCCGGTGTTCGACGGTGCGACGGAAGAAGAAATGTCCCGCGCGCTGGATCTGGCGTTCCCGGACGACATCGCGCGGAACCTCGGCATGACGCCGTCGAAGAACCAGGTGCGTCTGTTCGACGGCCGCACGGGCGAGATGTTCGAACGTACGGTGACGGTCGGCTACATGCACTACCTGAAGCTGCACCACCTGGTCGACGACAAGATGCACGCGCGTTCCACGGGCCCGTACTCGCTCGTCACGCAGCAGCCGTTGGGCGGTAAGGCGCAGTTCGGTGGCCAGCGTTTCGGTGAAATGGAAGTGTGGGCGCTCGAAGCGTACGGCGCATCGTACGTGCTGCAGGAAATGCTGACGGTGAAGTCGGACGACGTGACGGGCCGGACCAAGGTGTACGAGAACCTGGTCAAGGGCGATCACGTGATCGATGCCGGCATGCCTGAGTCGTTCAACGTGTTGGTGAAGGAAATCCGGTCGCTGGGTATCGACATCGACCTGGACCGGAACTAATCGGACTACTGGAGAGAAGCGATGAAAGCTTTGCTCGATCTATTCAAGCAAGTCCAACAACCTGAAGTTTTCGACGCGATCAAGATCGGTCTGGCCTCGCCGGACAAGATCCGTTCGTGGTCATTCGGTGAAGTCAAGAAGCCGGAAACCATCAACTACCGCACGTTCAAGCCGGAGCGCGATGGTCTGTTCTGCGCGAAGATTTTCGGTCCGATCAAGGACTACGAATGCCTTTGCGGCAAGTACAAGCGCCTGAAGCACCGCGGCGTGATCTGCGAGAAGTGCGGCGTCGAAGTGACGCTCGCGAAGGTGCGTCGTGAGCGAATGGGCCACATTGAGCTGGCCTCGCCGGTCGCGCACATCTGGTTCCTGAAGTCGCTGCCGTCGCGTCTGGGCATGGTGCTCGACATGACGCTGCGCGACATCGAGCGCGTGCTGTACTTCGAAGCATATGTGGTGATCGATCCGGGCATGACGCCGCTCAAAGCGCGGCAGATCATGACCGAAGAGGATTACTACAACAAGGTCGAGGAATACGGCGACGAATTCCGTGCCGAGATGGGCGCGGAAGGTATTCGCGAACTGCTGCGCGCGATCAACATCGACGAGCAGGTCGAGCTGCTGCGCACGGAGCTCAAGAACACAGGCTCGGAAGCGAAGATCAAGAAGTACGCGAAGCGCCTGAAAGTGCTCGAGGCGTTCCAGCGTTCGGGCATCAAGCCGGACTGGATGGTCCTCGAAGTGCTGCCGGTGCTGCCGCCGGAACTGCGTCCGCTCGTCCCGCTCGACGGCGGCCGTTTCGCGACGTCGGACCTGAACGACCTGTATCGCCGCGTGATCAACCGTAACAACCGGTTGAAGCGTTTGCTCGAGCTGAAGGCGCCTGAAATCATCGTCCGCAACGAAAAGCGGATGCTGCAGGAAGCCGTCGACTCGCTGCTCGACAACGGCCGTCGCGGCAAGGCGATGACCGGTGCGAACAAGCGTCCGCTGAAGTCGCTCGCGGACATGATCAAGGGTAAGGGCGGTCGCTTCCGTCAGAACCTGCTCGGTAAGCGTGTCGACTACTCGGGCCGTTCGGTGATCGTGGTCGGCCCGACGCTGAAGCTGCATCAGTGCGGTCTGCCGAAGCTGATGGCGCTCGAACTGTTCAAGCCGTTCATCTTCAACAAGCTCGAAGTGATGGGTGTCGCTACCACCATCAAGGCTGCGAAGAAGGAGGTCGAGAACCAGACACCGGTGGTGTGGGACATCCTCGAAGAGGTGATCCGCGAACATCCGGTCATGCTGAACCGTGCGCCGACGCTGCACCGTCTCGGCATCCAGGCCTTCGAGCCGGTGCTGATCGAAGGTAAGGCAATCCAGCTGCACCCGCTCGTTTGCGCGGCGTTCAACGCCGACTTCGACGGTGACCAGATGGCCGTTCACGTGCCGCTGTCGCTCGAAGCGCAGATGGAGGCGCGCACGCTGATGCTCGCGTCGAACAACGTACTGTTCCCGGCTAACGGCGATCCGTCGATCGTGCCGTCGCAGGATATCGTGCTCGGCCTGTACTACGCGACACGTGAAGCGGTGAACGCCAAGGGCGAAGGCCTGACGTTCACGGGCGTGTCGGAAGTGCTGCGCGCGTACGAGAACAAGGAAGTCGAACTGGCCTCGCGCGTCAACGTGCGGATCACCGAATTGGTCCACAACGAAGACAAGTCGGAAGGCGCGCCGGCGTTCGTACCGAAGATCACGCTGTATGCGACCACGGTTGGCCGCTCGATCCTGTCGGAAATCCTGCCGCCGGGTCTGCCGTTCTCGGTGCTGAACAAGCCGCTGAAGAAGAAGGAAATCTCGCGTCTGATCAACACCGCGTTCCGCAAGTGCGGTCTGCGTGAGACGGTGATTTTCGCCGACCAACTGATGCAGTCGGGCTTCCGTCTGGCAACGCGCGCTGGTATTTCGATTTGCGTCGACGACATGCTCGTACCGCCGCAGAAGGAAACCATCGTTGGCGACGCCGCGAAGAAGGTGAAGGAATACGACCGTCAGTACATGTCGGGTCTCGTCACTGCGCAGGAGCGCTACAACAACGTGGTCGACATCTGGTCGGCGACGTCGGAAGCGGTCGGCAAGGCAATGATGGAGCAGTTGTCGACGGAACCGGTCACGGACCGCGACGGCAACCAGACGCGTCAGGAGTCGTTCAACTCCATCTACATGATGGCGGACTCAGGCGCTCGTGGTTCCGCGGTTCAGATCCGTCAGCTGGCCGGTATGCGCGGTCTGATGGCGAAGCCGGACGGCTCGATCATCGAGACGCCGATTACGGCGAACTTCCGCGAAGGTCTGAACGTGTTGCAGTACTTCATCTCGACCCACGGTGCACGTAAGGGTCTGGCTGATACGGCACTGAAGACCGCGAACTCGGGTTACCTGACGCGTCGTCTCGTCGACGTGACGCAGGATCTGGTCGTCGTCGAGGAAGATTGCGGCACGTCGAACGGCGTGGCGATGAAGGCGCTCGTGGAAGGCGGTGAAGTGGTCGAAGCGCTGCGTGACCGTATCCTGGGTCGCGTGGCCGTGGCTGACATCGTCAACCCGGAATCGCAGGAAACGCTGTTCGAAGCGGGCACACTGCTCGACGAAGACGCGGTCGAAGACATCGAACGCCTCGGCATCGACGAAGTGCGCGTGCGCACGCCGCTGACCTGCGAAACGCGCTACGGTCTGTGCGCGGCCTGCTACGGTCGCGACCTCGGCCGCGGCTCGCCGGTGAACGTCGGCGAAGCGGTCGGCGTGATCGCGGCGCAGTCGATCGGTGAACCGGGCACGCAGCTCACGATGCGTACGTTCCACATCGGTGGCGCGGCCTCGCGTGCGGCGGTGGCATCGTCGGTCGAAGCGAAGTCGAACGGTACGGTGCGTTTCACGTCGACGATGCGTTACGTCACGAATGCGAAGGGCGAGCAGATCGTCATCTCGCGTTCGGGTGAAGCGATGATCACCGACGATCACGGCCGCGAGCGCGAGCGTCACAAGGTGCCGTACGGCGCCACGCTGCTGCAGCTCGACGGTGCGCAGATCAAGGCTGGCACGCAACTGGCCACGTGGGATCCGATGACGCGTCCGATCATCACCGAGTACGGTGGTACGGTGAAGTTCGAGAACGTCGAGGAAGGCGTGACGGTCGCGAAACAGATCGACGACGTGACGGGTCTGTCCACGCTCGTCGTGATCGACGTGAAGCGTCGTGGTTCGCAGGCGTCGAAGACGGTGCGTCCGCAGGTCAAGCTGCTCGATGCGAACGGCGAGGAAGTGAAGATCCCGAACACCGAGCACTCGGTGCAGATCGGCTTCCAGGTCGGCGCGCTGATCACCGTGAAGGACGGTCAGCAGGTGCAGGTCGGCGAAGTGCTCGCACGTATCCCGACCGAATCGCAGAAGACGCGTGACATTACCGGTGGTCTGCCGCGTGTGGCGGAACTGTTCGAAGCACGTTCGCCGAAGGACGCGGGTATCCTGGCGGAAGTCACGGGTACGACGTCGTTCGGTAAGGACACGAAGGGCAAGCAGCGTCTCGTTATCACGGACCTCGAGGGCAACCAGCACGAGTTCCTGATCGCGAAGGAAAAGCAGGTTCTGGTGCACGATGGTCAGGTCGTCAACAAGGGCGAAATGATCGTCGACGGACCGGCGGATCCGCACGACATCCTGCGTCTGCAGGGCGTCGAGGCGCTGTCGCGCTACATCGTGGACGAAGTGCAGGACGTGTACCGTTTGCAAGGCGTGAAGATCAACGACAAGCACATCGAAGTGATCGTGCGTCAGATGCTGCGCCGCGTGCAGATTTCGGACAACGGCGATACGCGTTTCATCCCGGGCGAACAGGTCGAGCGGTCGGACATGCTCGACGAGAACGACCGTATGATCGCGGAAGACAAGCGTCCGGCAACGTACGAAAACGTGCTGCTCGGTATCACGAAGGCGTCGCTGTCGACCGATTCGTTCATCTCCGCGGCGTCGTTCCAGGAAACGACCCGCGTGCTGACCGAAGCGGCGATCATGGGCAAGCGCGACGACCTGCGTGGCCTGAAGGAAAACGTGATCGTCGGCCGCCTGATTCCGGCCGGTACGGGTCTCGCGTTCCACAAGGCGCGCAAGAGCAAGGAACTGGCCGACCGCGAGCGTTTCGATCAGATCGCAGCGGAAGAGTCGTTCGAATTCGGTACGCCGGAAACGCCGCCTGCCGAACAGCAACACTCGGGCGAGTAACTGCTGGCGGCGCAAGCCGCCTTGCCTTACGAGCCACGAAGGCCGCTCAGTTTCGACTGAGCGGTTTTTTTTTGCTCTTTTTGCGCGTGCATGGGTGCCACGTGCCGGAGCAGTCCTAGGCCCGATGGCTAACGTTGTCGCAAAGCGCGGGCGCGGCACGAATGAGTTGGTAAGATTCGTCTCACCGCCTGCGTGCCGTTCCTTTCGCCGTCTCTCTCAAATACATGTCCCGACCGCTCGAAATCCTCAATGAAGTCTTTGGTTATCCCGAGTTCAGAGGGCAGCAGGGCGAAATTGTCGAGCACGTCGCCGACGGTGGCGATTGCCTTGTGCTGATGCCGACGGGCGGCGGCAAATCGCTGTGCTATCAGATCCCGTCGCTGGTGCGGCGCGAATGCGGCTTTGGCACCGGCATCGTGGTGTCGCCACTGATCGCGCTGATGCAGGATCAGGTGGCCGCGCTGACCGAAGTCGGCGTGCGGGCCGCGTACCTGAACTCAACTTTGTCGAGCGCGGAGGCGGTGGCCACCGAGCGGGCGCTCCGCGACGGCGACATCGATCTGCTCTACGTCGCACCGGAGCGGCTGATGACGCCGCGCTTCCAGGAACTGCTCGAACGCACGCGCATCGGTCTTTTCGCGATCGACGAAGCGCACTGCGTGTCGCAATGGGGACACGATTTTCGGCCCGAATATATCCAGTTGTCGGTGCTGCACGAGCGCTTTCCGAATGTCCCGCGCATCGCGCTGACGGCGACCGCCGACGCGATCACGCGCGACGAAATCATCCACCGTCTCGCGCTCGAAGATGCGCGCGTGTTCGTGTCGAGTTTCGATCGGCCGAACATTCGCTATCGCATCGCCGAAAAAGACAACGCGCGCACGCAACTGCTCGACTTCATCCGCGCCGAGCATACGAAAGCCGACGGTACGACCGACGCGGGCGTCGTTTATTGCCTGTCGCGCCGCAAGGTCGAGGAAACCGCGGAGTGGCTGAAGGAAAAGGGCATGCGCGCGCTGCCGTACCACGCCGGCATGGAATTCGAGGTGCGCCAGAAACATCAGGAGATGTTCCAGCGCGAGGAAGGCATCGTGATGTGCGCGACGATTGCATTCGGCATGGGCATAGACAAACCCGACGTGCGGTTCGTCGCGCATCTGGATTTGCCCAAGAGCGTGGAAGGGTACTACCAGGAGACCGGCCGCGCGGGCCGCGACGGACTGCCGTCGAACGCGTGGATGGCCTACGGGCTCGGCGACGTCGTGCAGCAGCGCAAGATGATCGACGAATCCGAAGCAGACGACGCGCACAAGCGCGTCCAGACCGGCAAGCTAGACGCGCTGCTCGGTTTGTGCGAAACGGCGACTTGCCGGCGGGTGCGCCTGCTCGCGTACTTCGGCGAAACGAGCCAGCCGTGCGGCAACTGCGACAACTGCCTCGAGCCGCCGCCCACCTGGGATGCGACGCGCGAGGCTCAGATGGCGCTGTCGTGCGTGTTTCGCGCGCGGCGTGCGAGCGGCTTTCATTTCGGCGCCGGACACCTGATAGATATTTTGCGCGGCAACCGCAGCGAAAAAATCCTGCAGCGCGGCCACGAGAAGCTGACCACGTTCGGTATCGGCGCGGCGCTCGGTGAGCCGGAGTGGCGTGCGATCTTTCGCCAACTCGTCGCGTTCGGTTACCTGACGGTCGACCACGAGGGCTTCGGTTCGCTCGTGCTGACGGAGGCGAGCAAGCCGGTGCTCAAGGGCGAGCAGAAGGTGACGATGCGTCGCTACGTCAAGCCGACACGCACGCGTCAATCGTCGGGTCGTACGAGCGAGCGCGCCGATCCGACCATTGGCATGGGCCCTCGCGAGCGGGCCCGCTGGGAGCGTCTACGCATGTGGCGCACAGAAACCGCGAAGAGCGACGGAGTGCCGGCTTATGTGATTTTCCATGACGCGACGCTCGCGGAAATCGCCCGTCTCGGCCCCGATTCGATCGAGAGTCTGCGCGGGATTCCGGGCATGGGGGCGCGTAAACTGGACCGTTTCGGCTACGAATTGCTGCACGTCGTAGCGGCAGACTGACGTCGTCTGGCTGTTTAGCGGGATTGACAGGGGCGAAACACCAGGGCTTCCGCATGAAGGCCCCCATGAATCAAGGCTGAGAGCAGAAAAGGTTGTTGTAAACATTGGCTGGCTCAGGTTTACTCTCGATTTTTGCCGGACGAGAGATGCCACCGATCATGGATGCGTTTGCCGAACTGCGGGACCCGCGCTGCCGCGCCTG
>NZ_JACHDI010000056.1:0-17893 GCF_014201025.1 Paraburkholderia sp. MM5384-R2 | reverse complement strand
CTCAACGGCTGGACCTACATCATGAGCAACTTCCAGCATGCCGGCGACTGGGGCAGCCAGCATACGCAGGCGCTCAGGGACACGCTCGATCCGCTTGTGCGCGTGAATTACAGGGATCGCTTCGGCGCGTCGGTCGGCTATCTGACAGCAGACCCGACATCGATCAGGCTGGTGTGACGGCAAGGCTCGCAGAGATCCTCGCAAGTCTCATTGTGGGGAAATTGATGGCGCGTTGATCCGATACGAAAAGCACGGTTCGCGAGCCGTTCATCGCCCCCTCTCTGGAGGGGGTTTTTTATTGGAGCCGGGAGGCAAGGTTGTGTGTTCGCAAGACACTCTTCGAACTGTGACATAGCCCTGCATTCAGGCAACTGCGTGGTGATAGTCAGCGACTACGGGGCGGATTGCCAGCCAGATAGCCGGCTTCGACGAGCCACGCGAACAGCGCGTTGATGATCACCATCGCCTGGTACTGGCTACTCGGCCGGAGCGTCCTGTAGAACGGCCGCCAGCGCGGATCATGGCGCGGGTATTTGCGCCCGCCGTCGGCGACCCAGCGCGCGTGCGGCAACGGGTCTTTCAGGAATTGCCGGAAGAGTTGCAGGTCTTCGTGCGTGAGCGACGACAGCGGCTTGCCCAGTTGCACGATCGCCCATAGCAGCAGCCGTTCGGCTTCCTTGCGGTAATTCTCGAAGGTGGCCTTTTTGTCGGCGACCCGCGCGAGCCATGCGCGGACCGCATTCAGGTCGTCGTGGGCGGCGATCTGTGAATGCCCGCGAGCCCGGTTGCTGCCATCGCGGCCGTCGAGATCGGCGGACAGTTCAAGCGCATCGAGGGGCGTCCTGTCCGACGAAACCCGCCTCTCGGCTGAAATCGACCGCCTGAAAGGCGAATTCCCGAAGACCCGCGAGCTGTACCGCGAAGTCTGCGCGCTACTGTTCTTCCGCTTCGGGATCGCGCCGACCGCGAACCGGCTTTACCAGTTAGTGAAGCGCGGCAGCATGAGCACGCCGACCCAGGTGCTCGGTGAATTCTGGGCCGAACTGCGCGAAAAGAGCCGGGTGCGCATCGAACACCCCGACCTGCCCGCCGATCTGGGGCAGGCCGCCGGCGAACTGGTCGCGGCGCTCTGGACCCGCGCAACCGCCTCTGCCGAAGCCGCGCTCGACGCGCTGCGCGACGAGGTCGAGGCGCAACGGTCGGTCGTTGCTGCCCGCGACGAACTGGGTCGCGTCGAGACCGCGCTCGAACAGCGCACGGCGACGCTCCTTGCCGCGCAGGTCGAGGTGCGCGAACTGGAAAAGGCGCAGACCGAGGGCCACGCGGCGCGGCAGGCGTGCGAGGCCGAGGTCGTCCGGCTCAAGGCCGAGGCGCTCGTGCGCGACCGTGAACTGGACAAGGTGCGCGAAGGTTTCTCGCGGGATCTCGAGAAGCTGCGCGAGAGCGCGGAACGCGCCGAGGAGCGCCTGCGAGCATCGGAAAAGCGCGCGCTGCTGGAGATCGACCGCGAGTGGGGTGCGGCCGCGAAGCTGCGGAAGGACCTCGATGCCGCGGTGAAGCGGGCCGACAGTCGCGGGGCGGACCATCACCGGGCGGTCGAGGCGCTGCAGGCGCGGCTCGGGGACGTGCGTCGCCAGGCGGGCGTGCTGCAGGGACGGCTCGATGCCGTGCTGGCCACGAACGTCACGATGCAGCAACAGCTGGCGGCACTGCGGCAGGCGGATACACGCGACGCCCGCCCAGCCCGTGCGAAGTCCGCCTCCACCCCGGCGCGCCCGGTGGCGACACGCCCTTCACGCGCGCCGCGCGTCACGCCCGCGCCAGCCAGCAAGACCGTAGTGCACCGCAAGCGGGGAAAGAGGGATGGAAAATAGAACCCGCCCGCGCAAGAGACGGAAGGCCCCGGTCTGTCCGCCGATCGGCGCGCTGTTGCGCTATGGCGAGCGGACCGTGCGCGTGATCGCCGAAGCGAGCGGCCAGCGCGTGATCATCGAGTCGGTGCACGAAGACGGAAGCACCTTCCGCAGCACGGTGAAGTGGGCTAATCTGGCCGCTCTTCACGATCAGCTCTTCTGAGCGGGATGAACATGCAGCAGCCCACCATTCAGCAGCTCGACATTTTCGCCGACAGCCGTGATGTCATGTTGCGTAACGACGTGCTGGAGCCGCTGCAGCGGCGCGATGCGGTGGCGGCGCGAACGGCACTGGAGCTGCTCGCCGGCGAATATCCGGACGATGGCGCGCTCCCAGCGATGAGCGTGCTGGTTCGTGAGCTGGAACGCGGATCGCCCACGCCCTTTTCTGATCACGAGACGCTGGCCAGCGCACGCCGGCATCTCGAGGACGAGGTCGTACCTGCCGCCCGGCGGGTGCTGCCCGCGCAGAATGTTCAGTCGTGGCTCACGCCGTGCTGGCGAGCGCTTGCTCAGCGGGCTGAATCGCTACCGTTTCGTACCGCCGACGCAGACAGTCACGCCGTGCCGCTGTGGCTTTTGGCGGGCGACGGGGCGGCTGCGATTGAAGCAGTCGAAGCCATTGAGTCCTGGTCGCGCATCCCGGCACCGCTTGCGTGGATGACCGAGGCACGCTACCGGGCGGCCGGCCTGGATGCGGCGTGGCCGCTGCTCGCGCAACTGGCGTGGCTGGCGCCGGCGAGGTTCGTGGCGTTGTTGCCCACCTTGGGTGATGCTTCGCTGGACGCGCTGCGCCGGCGCTTCGATGCCGAATTCCCTGGCACCGGCGAGGTCGACGACTATTCCTGGTTCCCGGCATGGCTACTGTTGGTGAAGCCGGCGCTCGCCGGCAGGTTAGGTGAGGTGCGCGTGCAGCGTGACCAGGCGGCATCGCGCGCGACGGCCCTGCTCGGAGAGATCCGGCGCCGGGAGCACGAAGGCGACCAGCATGAACTCATCGGGCTGCGCCAGGAGCTCAGCCGGTTGCATGCGGGCCTGTTCGACACCTACATGGCGACACGGAAAGTGCAGCACCGTTGATCGGTGAGCGAGGCCGCGAATGGTCACATCGGGCAGTCGTCCTGCAATCATTCGCGAGATGCGACCCGGGGGCGGACGGTTCGCCCGGGCGAGGAGACGGCCGCGAGGCCGAACAGGTATCCGTAATTGTCTCCGCACTGCGGAGACAATTCGGACGCTCGCCGGCGCAAGCCCCGGTGACGGGTTTGAAGACAGATTGGGCCGTCCGCGGGCAGTTTTAACGCGGCGGTTGCCGCACACCTGAGCATGAAAGTATGAACGACCTTATGCCTTCCTCCTTGCTTGACGAAGTCCGACAGCTGATCGATTCGGCGCGCGAACGGGCCGCCGTTGCGATCAATGCAGAACTGACACTGCTGTACTGGCAGGTGGGGCATCGTATTGAGGCAGAGGTATTGCGGGGCGCCCGCGCGGAGTACGGGCAACAGGTGATCGGATCGTTGGCGCGTCAGCTTACCGCCGAATACGGGCGCGGCTGGAGCGACAAGCAGTTGCGCCACTGCATGCGTCTTGCGGAGGTTTTTGCCGACGAAGCGATTGTCTCCGCAGTGCGGAGAGAATTGAGCTGGACGCACCTGAAGACGCTGATCTACATCGACGACCCGGTGAAGCCTTAAGCATTCCCTCTTCGCTTCCCGCCTTTCGCGCGACATTTCGGCGCTCTCGGGTGACGCGGCCTGTGGCGCAACGGCCCTCGAATGGAGACTTGTCGTTGAGAGTTGTAAAGCGGATGAGGCACTACGCGGGCAGACGAATGAAAGCTCTCCGCAATAGACTGTACTTCCCAATCCTGATCTTTGCGACGGCAATGCCGCACCAATCCATGCCCCCATTCTTTGATCGCTGTGTGCGTCTCGTTGTCGGCGCAACGCTCTCTGTTTCACTTGCCGCCTGCCACCATGAAGAGCCGTGGAAGCTCACGGACGTCCAGGGGCATTTGCCCGATCTGGATTTCGCGCTGACCTCCGACGCCGGCAAGCAGATTAGCCAGGCGAACCTGGCAGGCGATGTCACACTCGTCTACTTCGGCTACACGCATTGCCCGGACGTATGCCCGGAGACGCTGGCCAAACTGGCCCAAGTGACGCATCAACTGGGCGGCGCCGCACAGCATGTGAAGGTCCTGTTCGTGAGTGTCGACCCGGCGCGGGACACGCCCGCAGTGATGCATGCGTATGTCGATGCGTTTGACGCAAAGCACGACGTCGGCCTGACCGGTTCCGACAGCGCGATCAAGGAGCTCGCGCAACGCTATCGCGTCGCGTACCAGGCTGACAAGCCCCGCGCGAACGGTGGATACGAGGTAACCCATAGCTCGGCGATCTACATATTCGATGCGAAAGGGCACGCGCGCCTGATCGGTGCGGACGACGATCCGGTCGACGCATTTGTGCACGATCTGCGTCAATTGGCCGACGAGACCTGACGACAGGCGCCCGCGACGGTGCTGAAGAGGCCGCGAACGAGCCCGCGCACCCACGGTGTTTTCAACAGATAGAGTCGGACGTACGTCGGAGATTCCGGCCAGATTCGCCCGGAGGAGCGCTTGTTGTCGCCGCCCGAAGTTCCACGCATACCACCGCGTTCAGCTGGTCAATAACCGGCTACGACCAGAATCCCTATGCACGCTCAACGCAAGGTTTCCTGGCATACAAGTGTGTGGCGCCGGTAGCATCGTGGATCACGCCACCGCTTGAGCAGGCTGGACCTCGACCGTGACATGGGACAACCCCTTAAAGCGCTGGAGCACCGCATGATGCCATCTTCGAAGATGGAAACGGCAAACACACCGGACGGAGCGAAGATCTTCTGCGCCTCGTCTTCGTAACCATGCCCGTGATGGTCGCCGAGCAGCCACGCGCTCGGCAGGTTGACCAACAGGCCTACCACCGCGATGGGAATCGCTTCGCCGAAATGAATCGATACTGGCGGCAGAAAGCGCGACACAGCCTCGTACCCAATCAGCACTGCGATCATGGCAAGTACGATGGCACTCGTGAAGCCCGCGAGATCGCCAAGCTTGCCAGTACCGAAAACGAAGCGGGGGTCGGCAGCATGCTTACGCGCGTATGTGTACGCGAGGGCTGCAATCAGCATTGCTCCAGCGTGCGTCGACATGTGCAGACCGTCTGCAACAAGCGCCAGTGAGCCGAACATATTGCCGCCGATGATTTCAATCAGCGTCATCGCGCTGCACAGCGCAATGACCGCCCAGGTCCTGCGCTCGTTCTGCTCGTGAGCCGCGCCCAGAAAGATGTGGTCGTGTCCTGCGCCGAACGCCGAGTCTTTGAAATCACTCATGTGCTGCTCTACTTGAAATAGCTGTGAACGACTTCGATGAGCTGGTCAGTCGCGCTGCCGGCCGGCTCTTTGTGGATTTCGGCATCGACGAGATGCGTGCGGATATGCTCCTCGAGCACTACCGCCAGCAGGCCATTCATCGCGCCGCGACAACTGGTTATCTGCTGCAGGACGTCGATGTATCCACGCTCTTCCTCAAGCGCCCGCTCGATGGCTTCCACTTGCCCCTTGATGCGGCGGACCCGGTTGAGAAGCTTCTGTTTCTCACGAATGGTGTGGCTCATGAATGACCTCCGATATACCGCAGGAGAAGCAGGCATACGTTTTCCTGACGTGATCGGCTGCTTCTGGCCGGACACAGCATCGTGTGATAAGAATATGCGCCGCGTGCTTCAGATGCTGCGAGCGACGCTACGCGAACCCGTCGCGGCCGTTCGAGCTGGCTCCGATCGAAGGGCTACCTAGAAGGTGCAGCCGACATCGCTCGGTTGCGGATAGCTAATCGCCCAATTCGACCCTTCGTACATAGCCTTTTCGTCGCGCCTGGGTCCCGGCCACGTTAATGTGTCGAGAACCATCGGTCGACTTCGATATCCCGATGGCCCCTGGCAGGAGACGGGCAACCGTGGTATTTCCGTGCATGCGGCGGTGCGTCATCTATTGGCGACGCGACTCTTTGGAATGCAAAAATGCAGGCATCCGAGTTGACCGACGACCAGGTCGCGGAACCGGTAGAGATGTTCCGGCAGATCGGCGATCCGACCCGCCTGAAAATAATTGCAGCATGCCTTCGCGTGCCGATGTGCGTTTCCTACATCGCGGCAAGATATGGCCTGGCGCAAACGCTCGTCAGCCGTCACCTGCGGCTTTTGCGAGCAGCCCGGGGGCTGCGCGCCGATCGGTGCGGAAAACAGATTTTCTGTGTAGCAACTGACGAGCACGTAAAGCGTGTCATCAGCGACATGGCTGAACACGAGTGTGAGTATCCGCCGTCCGAATTTGATGAGCCAACGAAGGAGGAATGACGCGTTTTGCAGCTGACCTGCAAGGCAAGCCCCGATATTTTCCGGCTATCGAACCCACCGCGCCGGTTAATTAAAGCACAGACGCGTTTGCTTCATCGGGGGCATGGCATCATCTAGACGGAAACAAAGGGCGTTGACTTCGGCGTGCGCAAGGAGGATCGCTTTAACATCTGGCCGGATTAACCGTTGCCCATTGGGGGCACGCCGCGAAGCCCACGTCATGCGTTCACTATCACGTGAGTCGAGGAGCACTGCTATGAGCACCTGCAACGAACCGCATCATGCCCATCATGACCATCAGCATGGTCCGAACTGCGGACACACTGCGATCAGGCATGGCGATCATACTGACTATCTGCACGATGGTCACCTGCACCATCCCCATGGCGATCACGTGGACGAACACCGGCTGGAGGTGAGCGCAAAAAATCCGGATCAATGTACTTCCAACTGCGGCGGTCATGAGCCGGGACATGTCCACGGGCCGGGATGCGGCCACGATGCAGTACCGCATGGCGATCACGTCGACTACCTGGTCAACGGCCACCTGCACCATCCGCACGGCGATCATTGCGACGACCACGGCCCGGTTGAGCTCGCCTGAGTGCCCGGCGCCAGGCAGGCGAAGTACCTCAATACGATTGAGTATGCCTGGTGCCAGGTTACTGCCCGGGTGGACACACCTTACTGCGTCCACTCAGGGAACGGGTCGGTAAATTTGTGCCACTCGACTTCATCACGGGCCAGTTCGTCCTCGCTTAGCAGGCAGGCATCAAAGGACGCGCGCAAGGCTGCCTCGTCCATTCCGGTGCCGATCAGGACCAGTTCCTGTTGACGATCCCCGAAACGCTCATGCCAGCGGCTTCGGAGGATAGCCTGTGCTTCGGGCTCCTGCGGCCAGGCGTGCCTGGGCACGGCCGCCCACCAGGTCCCGGCGCGTCCGTGACGCGAGACCGCGCCGGCTTGCGACCATTCGCCGACCGCATGGTTGCGCGAGGCCAGCCAGAAGTACCCCTTCGAGCGCACGACGCCCGGCCACTCGCTCTGAATCCAGGCGAAGAAACGCTGCGGATGAAACGGACGGCGCGCGCGGTAGACGAAGCTGGTGATGCCATATTGTTCGCTTTCGGGAATGTGTTCGCCGCGCATCTCCTTGAGCCACCCGGGCGCTTGCGCAGCGGCTTCGAAGTCGAACAGGCCGGTATCGAGAACCTGCCCGATCGGCACCTGGCCAAAGCGGCTTTCGACGATCTTCGCGCGGGCGTTCAGCACCCGCAGCACGCCTTTTAGCAACTCCAACTCGCTTGCGCTCACAAGGTCCGTCTTGTTCAGCACGATCACGTCGCAGAACTCGATCTGCTCGGTCAGCAGATCGACCACGGTGCGGCGGTCTTCCCCGCCCATCGTTTCGCCGCGATCCGCCAGGAGGTCGTGGGAACCGTAGTCGCGCACAAAGTTATAGGCGTCGACGACCGTCACCATCGTGTCCAGGCGAGAGATATCCGAGAGGCTGTGACCTTGTTCGTCGCGAAACGTGAAGGTTTCCGCCACCGGCAAGGGCTCGGATATGCCCGTGGATTCGATCAGCAGATAGTCGAAGCGCTTCTCCCGCGCGAGCCGCTGGATCTCGATCAGCAGATCCTCGCGCAATGTGCAGCAAATGCAACCGTTGCTCATTTCGACGAGCTTTTCGTCGATGTGCGAGAGCTGGCTGCCGCCGTCACGAATCAGCTGAGCGTCGATGTTGACTTCCGACATATCGTTCACGATTACGGCCACCCGCTTGCCTTCGCGGTTATTCAGGACGTGGTTCAGGAGCGAGGTCTTGCCCGCGCCGAGAAAGCCGGACAGTACGGTGACGGGGAGCTTGTGCATGGGAAAAGTGGAGCCTCAAACGTGGTGAAGAAGATCGCATGAATCGACACGGCCAGCCTGCTGGCCGAGGCGGGTGCGCGGCAAGCAGGCGCGATCCTTCGTGTCAGTTCTGCAGGACTTCGCGAACCATACAGTTGTCGAGGCCCGCCTTGAAGAGATCATGTGGCAACTGTTTGCCGATGAAAACAATCCGGGTTTCGCGCGTTTCATTCGCGCCCCAGGACTTACCGATATCCGCGCCAAAAATCATATGTACGCCCTGGAACACTGCGCGACGGTCGTCACCCGCCAGGTTCAGCACACCCTTGTAGCGCAGCATCGCGGCACCATAGATCGCAACCGTGGCGCTGAAGAACGCCTCGAGCTTGTCCCGATCCAGAGGCGCAGTAGTGCGGTAGACGAAGGACGTCACATCGTCGTCATGCTCGTGCGAAACGTCTTCAAGGAAATCGGGCTCGATGTCGACAATGGCATCCAGACTGAAGCTGCGGATGTCGAGCAGTTGCTTCAGGTCCGTCTCGCCAAAATGTGCCGGCCTGATCGTCGCGCGCGGGTTCATCTGCCGCAACCGGCGCATCAGTTGCTGCGCCTGCTCGTCGCCAACGAGGTCCACCTTGGATACGAGGATACGGTCCGCGAATCCGACCTGCTCCTGCGCTTCGTGATGTTCGTCGAGCTGCTCGCCGCCATGCCGTGCGTCGACCACCGTCACGATGGCGTCGAGCAGGTATTTCTCCTGCACGACATCGTCAACAAAGAACGTTTGCGCGACGGGCGCCGGATCGGCAAGTCCCGTTGTCTCGATGATGACCCGCTCGAACGCGAGTTCTCCTGTCTCCCGTCGCGCGGCGAGCGTCGAAAGAATGCGCACCAGGTCGCCACGCACCGTACAACAGATACAGCCGTTGTTCATTTCGACAATCTGCTCGTTACCGTCCTGCACCAGCAATTCGTTGTCGATGCCCGCTTCGCCGAACTCGTTTTCGATGACCGCAACGCGTCCGCCGTGATGCTCGGTCAGGATGCGGTTGAGCAAGGTCGTTTTTCCGGCGCCGAGGAAGCCGGTCAGGATGGTCGTCGGGATACGCTGGAAGCCGGTTGCATCTTGCATTGCATTCTCCTGTGAGCGGCACGCGCTCAAGCATGTTCGCCCGTCGAGGTGCCCGGGCGCTGAGCAAATGGTTACGGTCGAGATGCCCCCATGCGGTGACAGCCCGCTTCGCTGATGCCACGCTCCGGGACGGCCAGTCTGCCTGCCGGGAACGCTGGACACCATATGTGTTATGTTATAACGTATCTTATCCTATCGGATTGTTATTTTTCGTGCCAGGAACGCCAATGAAAAAAATCGCCGCCAGGCTTTGCAACTCCGTTCAGCACCGCGCATCCTGGAGTGCAGGACAGCCAGACCGGTTTGTTTGGCGCGCCGCACTAAAGCCCATCGGTAGCCTTTCGGCTGCATTGGTACTGTTTGCCGTGCATCAGGGAAGCGCCATGGCGGCATCAGCAGCGGCTGGCGTAATCAACGCCATCGGTGTCGAAAACGAGTACGCCGACGTCATCGCCCAGATCGGCGGCAAGTACGTTCAGGTGAGCGCGATCGAAACGGATCCCAATACGGATCCACACGCCTTCGAGGTCAACCCGAAGGTGGCAGCGCAGCTTGCTTCCGCCGATCTGATCGTCAAGAACGGCGTGGGATACGACGCCTGGGCCGACAAGATCATCGCAGCCGCGCCCAACAACAAACGCAAGGTCATTGACGCCCAACACCTGCTCGGCCTGCCCGACAGCACGCCGAACCCGCATCTCTGGTACGACCCGAAAACCATGCCGGCGGTTGCGAAGGCAGTGGCAGCGGACCTTTCCGCATTGAACCCCGCGCAGGCAGCCTACTTTCAAGCCAACGTGAAGAAGTTCGACGCATCACTCAAGCCCTGGCTGGCTGCAATTGCATCGTTCAAGGCGCACTACGCGCAAACGCCTGTCGCGGTGACGGAGCCGGTCGCCAACTACATGCTCGAAGCGGTCCGCACCGATATCGCCACACCCTTCAGCCTGCAGGCGGCGATCATGAACGGCACCGATCCCTCTGCGCAGGACGTGACGAAACAGAACAGCCTGTTCACGGACCGCAAGGTCAAGGTGTTCGTCTACAACCAGCAGGTCACGGATGCGCTCACACAGTCGTTCCTCAATCTGGCCAGGAAAAATGGTATTCCGGTGGTCGGCGTCTACGAGACCATGCCAACCCCCGGCTTTACTTACCAGTCGTGGATGCTGGCGGAAGTCAATGCGCTGGAAAAGGCAGTGGCTTCCAAAGTGTCCACCGAAACCTTGCAGGCTGTGCAGTGAGCGGCATGTGCCCTGGCAACGAGGTCCTTGCGGTCGACCGGGTGAGCGTCTCTTTCCCGGGGCACAGCGTGCTACATGAGGTGAGTTTCAGTCTGGAAGCGGGAGAGTTCTGCGGCCTTATCGGTTCGAACGGTTCGGGCAAGACCACGCTGCTGCGTACGATCCTCGGCTTCCAGGTAGCGAGTGCAGGTAGCATCAGGATCAATGGTGCGCGCAGCCTGACCTCGGTGGGTTACGTCCCGCAGAAGATCGCGCTCGACCCCTACCTCCCGATGCGTGCGCGGGATCTGGTGTCGCTCGGCCTCGAGGGCCACAGGCTCGGCTTGCCGTTACCGTCGAAAAAACGCCGCGAGGCGCTCGACGGGATGCTCAAAGCCGTGGATGCAGAGCCTTTCGCGGACCAGCGCATCGGGGAACTGTCCGGAGGCCAGCAGCAGCGGGTACTGATCGCACACGCTCTGGTTCGCCGTCCGCGGCTGCTGTTGCTGGACGAACCTCTGGCCAACCTCGACATGCGCAGCGTCGCCGAAATTGTCGCGCTGTTGCGCCGCCTGAGCGTCGAGCACGGGCTTGCGGTCCTGCTTTCGGCGCATGACATGAATCCCTTGCTGCCGGTGATGGACCGGATCGTCTACCTCGCCAATGGCCACGCAGCGAGCGGGGCGACGGACGAAGTGGTGCGTACCGAGGTCCTGAGCAGACTGTACGGCTATCACATCGATGTCGTCCGCGTGCACGGCCGCGTGCTGGTGATTGCCGCCGGCACCGAGGCCGAAATGCTTGCCGCCGTTCGGCGAGACCCCGCCCACATTGTGCAGGTTCCCTGATTCAAGATGGATTCCCTGCTCACCCTCATCTTTGAACCGGGCTTCTTTAGCAGCGAACCGGTGCATACCGCGATGGTAGTCGGCGGCGGCGCCGCAGTCGTGTCCGGCGTAATTGGCGTATTCACCGTCATGAGGAGCCAGTCCTTCGCCGGCCACGCGCTGGCCGATGTCAGCAGCGCGGGCGGTGCTGCGTCGTTCCTGCTCGGCATCAACCCGTTGCTGGGATTTCTCATCATGGCGGTCATGGCAGCGGGCGGCATGGAACTGGTGCGGGTGCGCCGCGCCCGTGAGCGCGATCTTGTGACCGGCGTCGTGCTGGGCGCGGGGCTTGGCCTTGCCGCGCTGTTTCTTTACCTCGACGTGACATCGAAAAGCACGACTGGAGCGGCGATCACCGTCATGTTCGGATCAATGTTCGCCATTCCGGCATCGATCATTCCGCTCGCACTGGCGGTGGGCACGGGGGCGTTGATTGCCGCGGGCGTGCTTTATCGTCCCTTGCTGCTCAGCTCCGTTGACCCAGAGCTGGCTGCGGTCATGGGCGTGCGGGTACGGACGGTCGGACTCCTGCACCTGCTGGTATTGGCGCTGGCCGTTTCCCTATCAGCTATTACGGTCGGCGCCATCCTCTCGACCGCACTCCTGATAGGTCCGGCGGCGATCGCGTTGAGGGCGGCAAAGCGGCCAGGCTGGGCCACGGGTCTGTCCGCGTTAATCGGCCTGGGCACGACCTGGGGTGGCATCCTCCTCGCGTACGACAGCTACTACTGGACACCCGGGCACGGCTGGCCAGTGAGCTTCTTCGTGGTGACGCTTATCTTCGCCCTGTATGTCATCACAGGTCGCGCCGGAACTGCACGGAAGCCCCCAACGGGCGCGCGGATCGCCCTGAACGCCCGTGAACCGGGTGAGGCCTGACCATGTTCTCCAGCTTCATGACCAACACGTGGATCGTGGCGAGCATCGTGGCAGCGGTCGCCGGATTCATCGGTTTCTTCGTGGTGATTCGAGGCGCCTCGTTCGCCGCGCACGCCTTGCCGCTCGGCACCTTTCCGGGTGCTGCAGCAGCAAGCCTGCTCGGTATCAATCCGCTCTTCGGCCTGATCGTCTTCGCTGGTCTCGGCGTGATCGGAATCAGTTGGCTGAGCCGGCGCGGAAGACACGAAGTCGCAACCGCCCTGTGCCTCGTCACGCTGCTAGGCTTCGGGGCGCTGTTCCTGAGCATGACGAGCGGGTATTCACAAGCGGTCTATGCCCTTCTCTTCGGCGAAGTACTGGGCGTGAGCAACACCGATCTCGCGCCGGTTGCCGCGATCAGCGGGTTCTCGATTGCGGTTGCGGTTGTGCTCTTCCGGCCACTCCTGCTCAGTTCGGTATCGCCCGATCTGGCGAAGGCGAGAGGCGTATCGAGCCGCGCGATGGAACTTGCGTTCATGAGCATCCTGGCGCTTGCGACGGCAATGGCGCTCCCGGTAGTGGGCGCGCTGCTAGTGTTCAGCCTGATGATTGGACCCGCGGCTGCGGCCCGCTCGCTGACTGACCGGCCGATTCTTGCGATATGCGTGTCGGTTGGAATTTCGCTCGTCACGGTGTGGACATCGATCGCCCTCTCCTATGTCTCCAACTGGCCAGTCGGTTTCTTCGTTGGCATGCTTGGGGCCGCCTGTTACGGAGTGGGGCAGGTGTGGACCCGGGCACGAGCCTTCGCGCGCCACCACGACGAACGGCCGGCCTCGGAGGCACCAGTCGGCTCACTGACGGGACCGCCAACCGGCGTGAAGCCGAGCGCATGAGACTTGGCCTCAATCGCGGCAAGCGACGTGCGGTCCTCGTCGAATGTGAGGGTCAGGCTTTCCTGGCCGTAGCTAACGTTGATGTCGGACACGCCTGGCAGCCGCTTCATCGCGTTCTTGATCTTCAATGCACAAGACGCGCAGTCCGTGCCCCCGATGTGCAGTTTCAGCGGCAGAGAAGAGTTCACCGTTTCGACCTCGACACGTTTCATCACGGTGACTACGATAGACCCTGTAGCTACTACAAAGGTCAAGTAGATGGATGAATCCGCCACGCTTTCGATCGGCCAGCTCGCCCGCGCGACGGGTACAAAGGTCGAAACGATCCGCTTCTACGAAAAGAGCGGCCTGCTGCCCGCGCCAGCCAGGACGGAAGGAAATTACCGCACGTACACAAGCGCGCATCTCGGCCGTGTGAGCTTCATCCGTCGCGCGCGAGACCTCGGTTTTTCGCTTGACCAGGTGCGCGAACTGCTCGAACTTGCCGACGACCGCACGCAGCCGTGCGTCGCGATCGACGCAATTGCGTCCGCGCACCGAGCTGAAATTGAACGGAAGATTCTCGACCTGCAGGCGCTGAAAGCGGAACTCGACAGCCTGATTGATCAGTGCAGCTGCAGCACGATAGCGGAGTGCCGGATCGTCGAGTCGCTGTCGCCCGCCGGGTGATTAATACGTTCACAACCCAGATCCTTCGCGCAGCGACGATGTATCTACAACCCGACTGCCAAACGATTGCTGTTTGAAGCTCCGCAAATGACCGCGTACACGATTTCCTCGCAACGCTGGCCGATCGCGATGGGAAACTACCGAGAGGAGCGGGTCCGACAACGTCGGGCCATGACAGATGGAACTGGGTTCATGTCACACACGGAGCAAGTAAGAGTGTCCATGTAGCCAGTGACTGAAGCCGATTCGACGTATTACTCGACGTCACTGTTGCGAGGAACGTACGAGCAGCGAGAACTTGTATAGCGCTACCCCATTCCGTCGATGAGATGGGGTGGTGCGGTGACCGCTGCATGGGACATTCTCGTCGAACTGCCGGAATGCTTTTGTAGTAGGGCCCTGGCCGGCAACTTACCGTCTGCCTTTCCGCGCTGAGCGCGAAAACTGCACAGTTACGGGAATATTCAAGCGAACGCTGGAGGCTCGATGCTTCGAGCAAACCGGTCGGCGAGCGCAAGCTGAATGGCCATCACACTACCTGGCGACGGCGTCCAGATAATGTCGGGCCGCACGCATGACGTGCCGCTCGGCGAGCAGCGCGGCAAGCGCCGCATCTCCAGACTGCACCGCGCGCAGAATTGCAGCGTGCTCTTCCCAGGTCAGCCGGATTTCGTCTTCCGTCGCGTTCATGAAAAGCCTGCGCGAGCGGTCCCGTAGCGTCCGCATCAGGTCGGCCAGCATGGTATTGGCGCCGGCTGCGTAGAGGAGATCGTGGAACCGGGCATTGAGGTCGAGCAGTTTTGCCGTGTCTCCGGAGGCCAGCTGCGCGTTGCCTTCGGCAAGCACTTCGGCCACCTTGTCGGCCAGTTCCGGCGTGCAATGCTCGGCTGCCAGCCGTGCGTTCAGACCTTCGAGCGTGGCTCGGATCTGGACCATCTCGCGAGCCGAAGCCGGGTCGAGAGAGGCGACTACGGCGCCATGCCGCGGCCGTACATCGACAAGACCCTCGGCAGCGAGCGCACGCAGCGCTTCGCGAACGGGAACGCGGGAGACGTTGAGTTCCTCCGCCAGCCGGCCTTCGATCAGGCGTGCGCCCGGCGCGTAGGCGCCCGACGTGATGGAGTCCCGGATTCGCGCAGTGACCAGTTCGGACAGCTGGCGGTGAAGGATGGGATTGGAGTTGGACGGCTCGCGCTGATCTGTCGCCGCTGTTGCTGGACTATCCGACTGTACGTTCATTGTGGTTCCACACTCGTCAATTCAGGCCAATGGCCCGACCCTGCAAGCTTGGACGGATTCTAACGTATTCGCGGTATTTCGTAGACAATGCACCGGCGCGCACGTTGATATGCCGCAGCGCTTGAAGCATGCGAGAGCCGGCTCAACGAATGGATACCCGGCCAGCGCGCGCCGGCCGGGCACGTGACGCCTAGCCGGCGCGTGCGCCGCCGGCGGCCATCCGGCCCAGCAGCGGGACGAGCACGGCGGCCGCGAAACAGGTGAGCGCGCCGGTGACCGCAGGACTGACGCCCGGCACCTGAGCCATCCACTCATACAGTGCCGCGCTGACCGACGGGTCCGCCATCAGCAGTTCGCCCGCAATCCAGCCGAGCAGCGCCGCGCCAATGTATACCAGGGACGGAACGCGATCGAGCAACGTCAGAATGAGCCGGCTGCCGAATGCGATGACCGGAGCGCCTATCGCTAGGCCGACGAAGACGATCACGAGCCGCGATCCTTCGGGAAGCGGCTGGGCCACGGCGGCGGTTGCCAGCGCGTTGTCGAGGCTCATCGCCAGATCGGCCCAGACGATCGCCATCACCGCCCGCCACAATGCCGCCGACGGATTGACCGAAGGTTCGTCCGCGGCAGGCCGAACGAGCTGAGTGCCGATCCAGATCAACAGCGCAGCCGCGATCACGTGCATGAACGGAATCGCCAGCAGCTTGCCGATGACGCCGATCAGCACGATACGCAACAGAATGCCCAGAGTGGTGCCCAGCAGGATCCCGAGACGCTGCTGCCGCGGCGGCAGCGAGCGGCAGGCCATCGCGATGGCGATCGCGTTGTCGCCGCCCAGCAGGACGTTGACGAAGACGATCTGCAACGCGGCCCAGCCTTCCTGCGCGAGCGGCGCAGGAATCAGTGAATACGTCATGTTCGGCCATCCGTTCAGCTGATCGCCACCGCGACGAGCGTGGCCGCGACGAGCCCGCAGACCACCGGCACGAACAGGGCTCGGACCGCATCCAGAACCGGCACGCGCGCGAAGCCCGTGACCGCGATCAGCGACGACCACGCGACCAGCGTGCCGCCGCCCGTCCACACCGCGCCCATCTGCCCGATCGCGGCCAGCGTGGCAGCCGGCATGTGCACCATCGGCGCGAGCGCGCCGGACAGCGAGCCGGTCAACGGAAGGCCGGCAAAACCGGAGCCGTCGATGCCGGTGATCATGCCCGTCACCAGCACGCCGAGCGACACGAGGATCGGGCTGTGCGGAATGAACTGGCTGCAGGCCTGAACCAGTTCGAACAGCAGCGACGGAACATGCGCGCCGGACTCGATGCCGAGAATCGGACCGGCGGTACTGCTGTCGCCGACGAAAAAGAAGCCGGCGATCGGCAGCACCGCGCCCATCGCCTTGAACGCGAACACGAAGCCGTCGATGATGTGCCCGGCCGTGCGGTCGAGAAAGCCTTTGCGGCCGTACGAGAGCGTCGTGAGCATCATCAGCACCGCGGCCATGCCGCCGATCAGCGAAGCCGCGTCGCCGCCGCGAATGACGGACGCGCCGACGAGCTGCGGCCGCGTCATGATGACCACCACCGCGAGGAAGGTGAGCGGCGTGACGATGGAGAACACCCGCGACCACATATCCCGCCGTTGCATTGGCACCGCGCTGCTCATGGCCGGCAGCGTCAGCGCCGCCGCGCCGCCGCCGGACATCGCGGGCAAGCCGTCTTCGGCGTCGGCATGCGTGCCGTTCGTGCCGCGCGCGAGTTCCGCTTTGGCGAAGCTGCCCTGATGGGCTGCCGGCTGATTGACCGGATCGATCTCGCCCGAGGATTCCCATTCCACCAGATTGCGCGCGCCGGGCGTCTTCACGTTCTTGCGCACCGTGAAGTACCAGCACAGTCCGAGCGCGACCGCGCCGGCCACCACGGACAGCAGAAGCGCCATATTGGCGACCGCCTGCATGTCGGCGCCCGCGGCCTTCGCGCTGATGCCGGGCGCGACCTTGATCACGTAGTCCGACGACAAGGCCATGCCCTGGCCGGCGACGGCAATGGCGACAGCCGCGCCGAGCGGCGAAAGGCCCGCGTAGATAGCGGCTGGAATGAGGATCGCGCCGACCAGCGGCACGGCCGGCGTCGGCCAGAAGAACAGCGAAATCAGATAGGTGATCAGCGCGAGGATCAGGAAGGCCACGTGGCCGTTGACCATGATCTTCCTGAAGGGGCGCACCATTCGCACGTCGGCGCCGATTTCGCGCAGTCCGTTGAGCAGCGCGGTCATCAGCGCGATGACGAGGAAGATGTTGAACAGCTCGTGGGCGGCGGTCAGGCTGCCCATGAAGATGGCTTGCAGACCGGTGAGCACCTTGCCCGAAAAGGCAAACGCGACGGCGAAGGTCGCGATGATGGCGGGCACGACGACATTCGCGCGCCAGATCATCGTGGCGACGATGGCTATGACACCAACGAGATAACAGAAATGCGCCGGCGTGAGCGCGGTAAGCGGATGCATGGGGACCTCGGCTCAGATAATGAAGTGTGCGATGAACACGGTTTCCTGGGATGGGCGGATGAGACGGCCCTTCAAGGAGGTCCTGATTCTCTGCAGCGCATTCGACTGCGAATTGCCGGGTGAGGAGGTCAATCCAGGCCCGCGGCGCCAGTCAGACGATTTATACCAGGACATAATTGGCTCAGGAATCGGGGTTCCAGGTTTTCGCTGCGCTCAGGCGGCGAGCCCCAGTTGGGTCAGCGGGATTTCGTTCTCGACGTAGTCGTAGTAGAGGGCGGTGGTGTAGAGCAGGCGCATCTGTGCGCCGA
>NZ_JACHDI010000055.1:0-21215 GCF_014201025.1 Paraburkholderia sp. MM5384-R2 | reverse complement strand
GCGCAGCTTGCCGCGGCGACGAAGCGCGACGAGGACCCAGCGTTTCATGACGCGAAGATCGCGACCGCGCGGTTCTACGCCGAGCACGTGCTGCCCCAGGCGGCGGCGCTCGAAGTGGCGATCGTCAGCGCGAAGGGAGGCGAGGGCGTGCTGGCCTTGTCGGAAGACCAGTTCTGATGCGACGCTCGCGGGCAACTGCAGCTCCAAAAACAGGAGGCGCCCGAGAGCGCCTCCTGCGTGCGCGGACGATGAAGCCGTCAGGCTTATGCTGCGTTCTCGCGCACGACCACGAGGCGCTCCGAAAATGGCCCGGAATAGACGCTCTGATAGTAAAGCGGCTGGTCGCGCAGGGTGTAGCCGCGCAACTCCATGATGAAGCCGGTCGCGTCGGCCTCAAGCCCAAGCTCGCGAGCGGCCGTCGGGGGAAGTGCACCGAAGCGGATCCACTGGTCGACTCGTAGCGTGGGAAGTGATAGTCGCTGACCGATGAGTTCACGCAGGTTCTTATCAAGAGCCTCATTGTCGAGACTGCCCAGTCCGACGAATTGCTCCTCGCGCAGCCAGAATTCGCTATAGAGGTCAAAACGTCCACCGACGCTGATGATTCTCTCAATGCGAACGAAACCGTCACCGTTGAGAAATTCTGACCACGGTCCTTTGCGTTTCATACGCCTTACGGAGCGCCCGTGAACATAGGACGGCAATTCGTTGCCATCGGCGTCGCGAAAGCGCAGGTAGCGGACGTCTGCGGGGGCCACACGCGTACCCGACACAAACGTGCCGCGGCCTTGCTCGCGGGTTATCAGTCCGGAGTGCACGAGGCGGGCGAGAGCCTTCTGAATGGTGCCAACGCTTACGCCATGAGATGCCGCGAGTTCGCCCTCGGAGGGGAGGCGGTCACCCTCGCGCAGTGACCCGCATTCGATGTGACGGATGATCGCGTCAGAGACGCTGGAGAGCTTTGTCATATTGCTTCGGCGGCTGCGTTGGAGCGGGAAGTTTGCGATCTCGCTGACTTCGAGGACCGTGCCTGTGAGTCGATGAGACTGCCGACTACCGGTGCAAAAGTGATCAGGAGGAAGACAGCTGATCATACACCTATATAGGTGTAGAAGAGGTTGTCGTGTTGAGTTCGGGCGACGCCAGTGCGCAGAGGACGTATATTTGCCAAAAATCGGACCGACCTGGCAGCGCGTCTTGAGACGCTGCCATGCAGCAACGCGTTCGCCGGGTTGATCGCAGAAGAGAGGCGCGCGCGTAGTCGATGACCTCGAAGAAGAACTTCAGGCGGTATTTGCATGGTTCGCGGACACGGGTGATGTGCGGTGATCGACCAGATGCAACTGGTAGAGTCGCAGGTTCCCGACGGTGGGCGGGCCCGGTGAGCGCCCGAGAAATCGCGCAAATTCGCGCACGATGCACAGATAGGTGTCCTGCGTCTTCGGGGAAGGCCGGCGCATGCCGGACCGAGGCGTGATGCATTTGAGAAATCGCGCCAGATTGTTCTTAGGCGTGACGCGCAGGAAATCCAATGATCGCGAGCTTTCTCAGAGATAAAGCTTGCCGTGCGTCGGTGTGATGGTGCCGGATGTGAAGACGCTGGTCGAGAAGCTGAAGACCGAAGCCAAGGCGCTTTAAGTAAAACGCGGAGACGGACGAAATGACGAATCTGGTAATAGCAAAACACGACGCGCGTTCGCTGCTTGCCCCATCGCAGAAACAGGCCGAGAATCCTTCATTCAACGGCGCGAAAACCGCGACCGCGCAGTTCTTTGCCGAACATGTGCTGCCCTAGGCAGTGGCGCTGAAAGCGTCGATTGTCAGCGCGAATGGCGATGCGGGGTGCTGGCGCTATCGGAGGACCAGTTCTGAGGGTGGTTGCGATAAACCGGAGGGAGCATCATGGCCAGTGTCCCAAGTGTAAGCATGACCCAAGGCGCCGAATCTGCACGAAGTGGTCTCGACGCAGACGCGCTGCGGCGTGGCATCGTTGACAACCTTGTCTGCCTGCAGGGACGCCATCTCGCGCTCGCCACGCCACGTGACTGGTACATGGCACTCGCGTACAGCGTGCGCGACCGGATGCTCGCGCGGTGGTCCGCGACCGTCGAGAGCTATACGGAACGCGAGATAAGGGTTGCCTGCTACCTCTCTGCCGAGTTCCTGATTGGACCGCAACTGGGCAATAATCTGATTAACCTTGGCATCGAGGCCAACGCGCGGGCGGCATTACGGTCGCTCGGCCAGAATCTCGATACGCTGCTGGCGATCGAGGAAGAGCCGGGATTGGGCAATGGAGGTCTCGGGAGGCTTGCTGCCTGTTACCTGGATTCGCTTGCGACGCTTGAAATCCCTGCCATCGGGTACGGCATCCGCTATGAGTTCGGCATCTTCCACCAGGATATCCGTGACGGTTCACAAGTCGAGTTGACTGACAAGTGGCTCCAGTGGGGAAATCCATGGGAATTCGTTCGCCCGGACGTGAGCTTCTATGTTGCCTTTGGCGGGCACACCAAAAACGAGATCGACGCGCAGGGCCGTTTTGTCGTTCGGTGGATACCGGCGCATCAGGTCAAAGGCGTGGCCTGCGACATGCCCATACTAGGTTACCGGGTCAACACGTGTAACGCGTTGCGTCTGTGGAAGAGCGAGGCGGTCGAATCATTCGACCTGCAGGATTTCAACGCCGGCGACTACTATGAGGCGGTACAGGAGAAGGTGATCTCCGAGACGCTCTCAAAGGTGCTGTATCCCAACGATGAGCCCGAGGCCGGCAAGCGATTGCGCCTGGCCCAGCAATATTTCTTCGTATCCTGCTCGCTGCAGGACATGCTGCGCCTGCTCGACCGCAGGCGGGAACCGGTGGAACATTTCGCGAACATGTTCACCGCGCAGTTGAACGACACCCACCCGTCCATCGCGGTAGCCGAACTGATGCGCCTGCTGGTGGACGAACGTCTCGTGCCATGGGACGAGGCGTGGGACATCACCCGCCGCACGTTCGCCTATACCAATCACACACTGCTACCTGAGGCACTTGAGACGTGGGGAGTACCACTGTTTCAAAGCCTGCTGCCGCGGCCGCTCGAGATCATCTACGAGATCAACCGCCGGTTCCTCGACGAGGTTCGGCAAAGGCATCCCGGTGACGATGCCCGCATCGCGCGAATGTCGCTGATCGACGAGAGAGGGGAGAAGAGGGTCCGCATGGCCCATCTGTCGACGATCGGCAGCCATGCTGTCAATGGTGTGGCCGCGCTGCATTCCGCGCTGCTCAGACAGACCGTACTGCGGGATTTTGCTGAACTGTGGCCAGAGCGCTTCCACAACGTTACAAACGGCGTCACACCGCGCCGATTCATGTTGCTCAGCAATCCGGGCCTCGCCCGGCTTCTTGACGAGACGGTGGGTGATGGGTGGGTCACCGACCTCCGGCGGCTTCGGAATCTCGACGCGTATGCTTACGATTCGGCCTTCCAGGAGGAATGGCGTGAGGTCAAACGATCGAACAAGCAGGTCTTGGCGCAACGGATCCGCAACGTCACGGACATCGTCCTTGATCCCGATGCGCTGTTCGACATTCAGGTCAAACGTATTCACGAGTACAAGCGTCAGCACCTGAACGCGCTTTACATCGTCACGCTTTATCAGCGTCTGCGCCTCAATCCCGGGCAGGACATCGTACCGCGCTGTTTCATCTTTGGCGGGAAGGCGGCGCCAGGCTATGCGATGGCAAAGCTTATGATCCGACTGATCACCGGCGTGGCCGAAGTCGTGAACAACGATCCGGCGATGAACGGCCGACTGAAGGTCGTGTTCTTTCCCAATTTCAATGTGAAGAACGCGCACTTCATCTATCCGGCCGCCGACTTGTCCGAGCAGATCTCGACCGCCGGCAAGGAAGCGTCCGGTACCGGCAACATGAAGTTCATGATGAACGGCGCGCTCACTATCGGAACATTGGACGGTGCCAACGTCGAGATCCGCGAAGAAGTGGGCGACGAGAACTTTTTCCTCTTCGGTCTGACTGCTGAACAGGTAGAGCGGGTCAAGCACGAAGGTTATCGTCCCGCTGTGCATGTCGAAAGCAATGCCGAGTTGCGCGAAGCGCTCGATCTGATCGCAGGCGGATTTTTTTCCCGCGGGGACCCGCAGGCGTTTCGCCCACTCGTCGAGAACCTGCTGCAGGCCGATCCATTTCTCGTACTTGCCGACTATGCGGACTACGTGACTTGCCAGGACCGGGTAAGCGCCGCTTGGCAGGACCCCGGGCGCTGGACGCGCATGTCGATTCTCAACACGGCGCACTCGGAGAAATTCTCGTCTGATCGAGCGATTGATGAGTACTGTGAAAGAATCTGGGACATTTGCCCGGTAAGAATTGCCCTTGACAGCCCCCGACACCGCACCGGTCCTCCCGCCTGAGCCATGGTATTGGCCCCGTCCGATGGCAAGCGCAGTCTTCGGCTATCTGGGTTCCGGCGTCTCTGAAATCTAAGCCGCAATGCTGATCGGCCCAGGGATCCGCAACTGCTTCATGGTGCGCGGATTCGACGACAGGAAGGAGATGCAGTCATGCGTTTCCCACGTATCTCATTGCGAGGATGCAAAACCGCAATTTTACATAAAAGGAATGGTCACCATTTCATATGTATTCCTTATCATCCACGCAGGTTCCCGAAGTGAGCGCCGGGGCGACGGGCCATTGATCAGGAGGGCCCTTGAAAGGCGCCTCACTTCCTGCACGTGCGATCGGGTCGGCAGCTCGTCGGTCAGCCGTAGCCTGATCCGGAGCCGAAGCGGTTGCGCGGCGCTGCTGCCGGCCGAGGAATTCGTCGCCGTGCTGGCGCCGTCTCGCGGATCGCCTGCGCAGCATAAACGGTAACCGGCGGTCGGTCCCAATCTCGCCCCTGGTCGGATCGGGACATGCCAGTCTCAGTTCTCGACCAGCAGATTGTTTTCATGGTCGCACGTGAATTCCAATGGATGACGTATGTGGTCATACATTTGGGCGTATCTAACCGGCCCGTCACGTCTCAAGAATCTCGAGCCCGTTTTCGGCGCACCATTGCCTCAGCGCTCTTTCGACAGAGTCGGCTTCAAACGAATACCAGAGCTCGAGAACGCCTTCGCGCTCCAGCAGATCCTTGAAGCGCGCGTAAGCCCCTTGCCGTCGGAAAAATTCTTCAACCAGGTCGTAACACGCAGGCAGCTTTTGTGCGACAAAGCGCAAGGCGAGACTTCTTCCAAGATCGAGTTCGCTCTTATGCGGTATCGCAAGGTAACGGTCCGAAGTTTCAAGGTCGTCAGGGAGATCCTCGTCGAACGCATCGGTGGAATCAGACGTCCAGTAGACTTTGCCCGTATCGAGCGAGACATACGCGTTATGCTCCATCGGGGCCGCGAAGCTCACGAAGTCGAAGGCCATAGAAAGCTCATCGTGATTGACTGCGACCATGGCTCCCCTCCGATAGGTTGTAACGTTCGAGCGACCGGATCGTGGTACTGGCCTACGGGTCTTGTTGACCGCATCCGGAAGTTCGTCGCCCGTAGGCGATCGATTCCCAACTCAGCCCCCGCCGATGAAGATCGCTCAGTCGCGATCTTCCAGACCCGCAAGTCCCTGAACATCGCCTTCGCGGTCAACCAGACGCAGCCACGTTTCGAGTTCTGACTGCTGCCGTCGAGTAGCCGGTGAGTCAGGGTATGGTCGTTCGCCTTGCCCAGCATATTGCGAAGCCCCAGATACGCAACCAGAAGGTGATACATGGCGGAGCGCAAATCATCGCGCCCGCTCTGGCAACGTTGCGCGAGCCGATGCAAATCTCCGATTGCGCGACTGAGTTTCTCGCTGACGTACGACAGCGGCACGCCGTGACGATCCTGCCGCGACGTGTACGCCGGGCCATTGGCATTCCATGGCAGATCGTCCGCTCCCTGAGGCATGTCCGTTCTCCCTGTTGCCTGGTTCATCAATGCAGAGTTGGCTCGTTTGCGAGACAGCAATGCTTGTACTTGCGGCCGCTACCACACGGGCACGGTTCGTTGCGCCCGACCTTCGCCCCATCCCGGCGCATGGGCACATGAGTTGGCATGCTCGCAAGAGCCCGCCGGTGAGGCTCGAAGTAACGGTAGATGTGGGTCAGTCCCGCAATCACCGTCTGAAGCACTTCCTCGCGCTTTTCGGGAGGCAACGGCGGAGGTCGCATCTGCGGGTCGGGATCATGCTCGTAATGCAGCATCATGATCGGCAGCATGGGGCCGCCGTGATCCTCGTCGTGAATGAGCTCGCCCCAGCTTGCCGGGCGCGTCTGGACGCCACGCATGAAGCCGTGGGCCCAATCGTTACCGGGCGCAATGCCATCGTCTCCTTCGAGAAGCACGGGTAGATACACGTCCGGCTCCTCCAGCGTATGGCGCAATTCGGTCGCGATCGTGTTCCAGTGACGCATAAGCAGGCTCATGATCCCGGTAGCCTGCTCATCACTCTCAAAAGAGAAATCCTCGCCCCATATCTGGGCCAGATACTCGCCCGGCGGCACCATTTCGGGCCCGCAGATCAAGGCCGCAAAGTAGCCGTCGAGCATTTCGATGTTCATCGCGCCCGGACCAATGGCATCGAAAAAGTCGGAAAGGCGAGCGAACTCGTCATCGGTAAGCGGCTGATCGGTGGTCAGGTTCACAACAGGCCTATAGGTTCGTGGACGTTCAAGGGAGGGGGGCACCCCGCTTCCTGGCGAAGCGGGGTGATCGCGAATCGACCGGCGCCAACCAATTCGCTTTGCTGACCGATTATATGACGTCGGCCTCGCCAGTGATCGATGTCCCCTGCGCCGTAAATGATGCGACTGTACGTGGTGATGCCGACTGTACACGGCCGGCCCGGTCGCAGACTTCACTCTTTCTTATGGCGCTTGACGCCATAATTCGTTTATGGCATCTTGCGCCATATGAAGAAGAAAGCCACTGTCATGTTCGAGGACCGAACCGTCTATCCGGACGGGGCCATCCTCGAAATGCGCATCTGGCGATTACCGGAAAGCGACGGCGAACGACCGCACGGTCTCAAGTACAGCCTGTTCTATGGCCGTGCAGGTCAGCGAATAATCGGCTACGACAATGAGCGAGGTAAAGGCGACCACCGGCACTACGGCGATCGGGAAAAGCCGTACGAATTTTCGACGCCTGAGCAGATGGTGGCTGATTTTCTGAACGATGTGGAACGCGAGCGAGGTGAATCATGAGCAAACTTAATGTCCATGTTGGTGGCGCACGGGATATGGGTCGTCGATTCGCGGCGGCGTTCAACCGTGCACAGGCAGGCGAGAATTTCGAAGAGCGGCACGTGACGTTTCTGTCGCTCGAGGAGATGCTATCTGCGCTGTCGCCGAAACGCCTTGAGATGCTTCGTCATCTACATCGCGAAGGCGCAGAGAGCGTGAAGGCGTTGGCAACTGCGCTGGATCGGGACTACAAGCGTGTCTACGAGGACGTGGTGATCCTGGAGAACGCTGGGCTTATTGTGCGTGAGCAAGGACGTCTGAACGCGCCGTGGGACGCGGTGACCGCCGAGGTTTCTTTGTGACCGGACCGCGGACGGCCGTGGGTGTGCCCCGTGCTAATCGTTGGCGACGAGACGGTGGTCTCGCTTAATCCGCCTGGCGGCATGTTCCGGGGTGAATTTCTCGTCGTGAAGGACGGTGTCAACGTCTACACGCGCGGCTAGTGCAACTGCGCCTTGATGGTGCGGGCTCGCTGGCCATGCTTCTCGTCAGAATGGCGGAACGAAGCTCGTCGTTCAGGACGTGCAAAACAATGAGGACACCCAGCAAACGCTGGCGCTGCTCCAAAATTCTGGCATTGGGGCCAGAGGGACATCGTGACTGGGAGTCTGTGGCGGGGCGGGTGACGTGCCAGATGTCCGGTCCTCGCAAGATGCATTCGCGCCAGGGCGGATTTTCTTCCTTGCTGATCCGGGATACGTGAATTGCCACTGCACAGTGGTGAACGCCCCACCCCACGCCCCACGCCCGTGAGCCGCCGCATCGGCAGGTAAGTGTCCGGGCTCGGATGTTCCGCCTGGCGTACCGGGCGTCACTCCTGTAAAAGCTTACCCCTCGCGAGGAATAACCAGGGCTTGTGCAGCGAAGGGCGGTGACGCGGCGGGTCGGGGTAGCAGCGGACCGATGTCAAGACTGACCTGGTCGGTAACGCCTGCCTATCCGTGCTGCACAGCCGCTGCGCGCAGATGGAGTCCGGAGCGTTCACGACTGAGCTCATATGAGGCCACGAGCCGTTTGTCTTGCGGAAGCAGAAGGTACTTGCGCCGGACGAGAGCCAGGACGGCCACGCGAAAGTCCTCTGCGGCGGTGCCGGCGGATGCGCCGAGCGCCGGGGTATCGCGGATGAAGCGGTCGAGTTCGGCAGTTGCTTCGTCAAGTGTGTCGTTCGTTGAGGCAATGTTCCAGGCGACTACTCCCATGCCGACCAGCCTGCGCATCGTGTCGAGCGGCAGGTCTTCGTCGGCATACGGATCGATGAGGTCGATCAGGGAAGCGGAGATCTTGCCGTATGGGTTGCATCCGGGCGAAAACGGGAGACTGCTCAGCGATGCGGGCAGTGTTGCTACGAAGGATTGCGGTATTTTCTTGCCGCGGCTGGCTCTTCCCATCAGGTCCTCATTCACGAATTCGAGCGGTGGACAGCCCTCACGTGCTACAAAAGAAAGTGCAGTGTGCCACATTGGCGCCCGTGCCGAAATCGCAGACCATTTCGATCGATCAGGCGATGTGTGTCGCTGACGGCCCGAAATAAAGAGTTACTGTAATGTCAAATGTGGTGTTTACAAGTCGCGGCCTGATCAGGCGGCAAGCGGTTGCTGAGCCGGTGTGCTGTCGGTCACCGGTAGTCCGTCCTTGAAGGAAACGCCTCCGAGCAGCGAGGCGATTTTTTCTGGCGCACGAATGCGTCGCCATGATCGTTCCGCTGACTCGATGAGCTTGAATGCAAGACCAAGGAAGGTCGGGCGCGAGACGCAATTGCGAGTGCGGGTTGTTCGATGTCGAACGGTGGCAAAGGTCGACTCAATCGGATTGGTCGTTCGCAGATGCTGCCAGTGTTCCGCAGGAAAGTCATAGAAGGCAAGGCGTATCGCTTGATGGTGTTGTACGCGCTCTCGCGCTGGTTGAATTCGCGCTTGACCAGCCGGTCCAGCTGGACCTTGTCTTCATCCGAAAGGCGACGCGAGACGCGGCGGAACAGCGCCGTTTGAACTCGGGTGTGGACCTGTTCCACAATGGCGTCGAGCGTCGAGAATGCGGGCAGTTCGACCTGCTGCTGGATCAGGCTGTCGATGGTTGCATTGATGATGTCCACCGGCTGATCCATTGTCCCGGCAGCCTCGTGTGCCCCGCGCACTGCAATTTCATTGGCATCGGTGCCGTAATAGTGACTGGATACCGAGAAATTCCCGGACTGCCGCATAGTGACGAAACAAGGCGGGCGACCTGGCCCTGTTGTGGTCGAATGCGGCCTCGGCACCGATGCTTGCGCTCGCCCGGATGTGTTCGATGACAACGGCGGGAATGGCATCAACGAAGGGAAAGTGGTGCATCTGCTGAAAGACCTTTAGCAGAACCCGCAGCCCCAGTCTCGAAGACTGGCCGCGCGCGTTGCGGCGCACCCATTCAAGCTCTTCAACGTCTGGCGCATAGAACGCCCTGCTGGCTGTACGCAATTCGGGCCGCAGTGAGATCATGCGTCACTTTAAGGAACAAGCAACCCGCAGGCAGATGGAAACTGCCGTTGCAAATCGTCGGCGTTGGGAATCGCAGAAAAGAAAGGCTGCTGAGGCCGGCGTCGAGGGCGCGGCAGACCTCACCTACGAGGAAATCACGGAGTTTGTGGAGCGGGGCGGCTATACCATCGCAGCGCCCACGACCGGATACGTTGAACAGGAACTCAAGTCCCTGATGACGGTGTACAAGCTCCTGAATCGACGTAGCTGGATTGTTGCGAGGGCTGAGCGTGGATCAGGTGGGTTCGCGACTTCGGATCGCCCCGTCACGCTATGCGGGGATGATAAAGAAATGGAGGGCGGATTCTACCCTCCGGGCTTCGGACTTCAAGGTACGTCAGTGTTTTGCCCGCTTTCAAAAAGCCTCGCCATCCGCGGGCGATTCGATGACCGCGTTGATGCGATCGAGCTGCCGGCCGATGCGGTCGCCGGTATCAACTCGCGGACAATTTTTTATGCGGACCGACGAATCTACGTGGAGAATGACAGGTTCCGGTTTTTAGACCAGCACTTTGTCATGCGCTATGGATTCGATCTATTGTCCATGTTGCTGAGACCATGATGTGCAATGGACTAGACTAAATCTGACAGTGGTCGGTTTATGAGGCTGATGCGCGTCGGCGCGGAGGGGAGCAATCTCTGGCTCGTGCAGCCGATCTTGGGGGCGATGGATTCGATCGCCGTCCACTGTGACGGATACTCGCCCCGATGCTCTTGCACCATGCGCACTGCACCTTCGCGGACTTCAGCAGAAAATTTGTTCGACTTCTTCATGGCTCCAGTTTCTCAAGAGTTGGAGCCTCCACCAAATTCCGGGGCGGTTCAGCAGTTGGCCGCGCGCTGACTCTGACCCGGTTCCGCATATGGCACCCTCTTGCGCTGCGATTCACCTCACGAATGGCCGCTGGCAGACTTGTACCCAAGGATTCAGCTTGGTCGTGAAAGCGCCAAGTCACAACGCCGGCCGAGCGACGTTGCTAATGCTGCGGTGACGCTTCCACAAGGCTCTTAAGTCGCAAGACTGCCGTATCCGATTCAGATTGAATCCGCGCGCGAAGCACGGACCAGTTCGATATCGCGAACCACAACGACGGCGCGCGATAAGTGAATTCACGTTCAAAACAGGTTCCGCTCACGGTCGATGTCAGCGAATAAGTGACGGTGCCGGCCGGTCTGCCGTCAATCTTTCCTGTTATCACCCACTTGCTCGGACGCACACGTGCCGCGACTGTCCACGCAACGCGGCCACGCCTGCCCGCCACCCTGAATTCCTCCGTTACCTGCTCGCCCACATCGAGCGAATGGTCCACCGAACCGCTGACCGCGAGCGATGACGGATGCCAGGTTGGCCAGTGAGCCGGCGTCGTGACATAGTCAAACACGACCGTGGGAGGGCGTTGTATCGACGCAACCGTAACGATGCGCGTGTCGAACCGGATTCGCTGCGGCAACGGGATAAAGAGCACCGCGATGGCGACGAGCACCGCCAATATTGCGGTGACGAACCGCTTACGGGTTTTCATAGGATCTCGTACTCCCGCTGTCACAGGCGAAGCTATTTTGCGGCGATCGAAGGGACGGCGATCGGCGGCACCCGGACCCACTGCCGCCGCTGAACACCGGCGGGACTCGGCGGCAGCTTTCAGGTCCGACAACGGCCACTTGTCCTGCCGCATCGGACGGCAATAAACCGGCCTTCGCGGGCATTAGAGTGCGCTCGCATCATGGTCAGTCGCGCAGTCGATTTATTTGCTGATTTTGGGAATGGCTTGACGGTATCTTGGGCAGGAAGCACCGGTCGCATGGGACAACTGGGAAATGCGCGCTGGCGACTGCGTGCCCGATGCGCGAATGCGCAGCGGCACCGGACGACGTCAATTTTCCAAGCTCGGCTTTCTAGGGCGGCTGAACTCTCAGCCTGCGCAGCCGGCGGATTCTGACTTTCGAGAATCGGTTCGTCTGCCAGTCATTTTTCGGTCAACGAAATCCATATAAATCAATAAGATACGCAACCTCCACGCAGGCGAACGTTGGCACGGGCCTTGCGTTGCTCAACGCATAGAGCATCCAACGTCATTAAAGCAGTCCGCACAGGACTCACCTACGGAGACAACATCCATGATTCGATTTATCCCCCCGCGCTCACTCGCGCGGCGTTACTAAGCCGCAACTCGACTTTTCCCATTCTGCCCTGATCACCGACTGCCTCCCGCAGCCGGCGGGACAGATGCGTCCGTCGATTGTTCGTCACTGTATCCGGCGCGCCCGCCGATGCCACCCCGCAGTCCATTCAGGAAGCAACCCGCAAGGAGACGATATGCAAGTCACTGGTATGTTGTACGGCTCAAGACTGTTGAAATTCGGCGGTTTCCCTACTGCCGAAGTTCTCGGCCCTGACGCAAGCGAAGAGCAGATCAAAGCCCTGATCGATCGTCATGGCTCGGTATTCGTGAAGCCAATGTTCAAGGGTGGGATAGGCAAAAAGGGCAAGGCGGGACTCATCGGGCGAGCGAGCGACCTGAAAACCGCACTGAACGAGAAGGAGCGCCTGTACTTCGCCGAACACCGGCATGGAAATCAGACCGCCAAGGCTAATGGCGTGACCTTCGAAGGCTCCGTGCCGGCGCAGCATGAAGTGTATTTCTCGATCACCGATTCGACGCGCTTCAGGGCGCCCACGATGACACTCACGCATAACGGCGGCGTCGACATCGAGGAACTCGACCCCAGCATGATCGTGCACGTGCCGTTTGATCCGCTCACCGGGCTGAAGGCGTTCGTCGTCGCCAACGCGCTGTCGCGCCTGAACGCGCCTAAGGAAATCATTTCGCCGCTGGTCCAACACCTGCCAAAACTGTGGGAGCTGTATCACAACTTCGGCATGACGACGCTCGAGCTGAACCCGATCCGCATGCAGGCCGGTCGCGATGGCCGGCTGACGCCAGTCGCATGCGATTTCAAATGCGGCTTTGATCGCGACGACGTTCGCTGGCAGCGGCTCGACATACCCGCGCACGTGTTCTCGGTCGACTATTCCGATTTCGAATCAGAGATCAACCAGTTGCGAACCTACCAGGGTCAAAGCGACGTCTACGTGATCAACGAAGGCGGCACGATCCTGGCGCCGACTTTTGGCGGCGGCGCCAACTCGCTGGTGTCGGAGATCCTGGGTGACGACGCGATCATTTCCTCGGACTTCGGTGGGAATCCTCCCTACGAAAAGATGAAGGAAGTGGCGCGCATCTGTTTCAAGCACTGGCTGAAACAGACCAACGTGCTGTTCATCATCGGCGGAAAGTCGAACAACACCGATATCTTCGAGACGCTGCGCGCAATGGCCGATGCGTTGCGCGAGCATTTCAGCAAGAACGGACCGACGCCGCTTTACGTGGTGATCGGGCGCGGCGGCCCTAATCTTGTACGCGGCATGGGTGCAATGCGTGATACGTGCGATGCGCTCGGCCTGCCCTACAGCATTTTCGGGTTCGATTCAGATATCAGCGAAGTTATCCAGTACGCGAAGGCGGCGGACGCGTGGATGAAAGCAGGCGGCCGCGAGCTGGTCTCAGCGACGCTCAGCAGTGTGCAAGGCGCGCCCGCCCAGGCCTGAACAGACGTGACCTGAGCATCTAATCAATCTGGAGGAAGACCATGTACAGGCAAGGTGCAGGAGATTTCAAATACTACGTCGGCATCAGTTCGCTCGCGCAGGCCGCCTGCCGCGAGGACCGTGTGTGCGTGCTGAACATACTCGGGGGCGAGTCGCGACAAGTCACGCCGGTGGGCCACGCGTATTCGGGAGGTAACGTGGTTTTCGGCACGTCACCCGGACGCCGCGGACAGGTGCTGGAGACTTCGCTTGGCAATATCCCCGTGTACAACAGCGTGCTGGAAGGGCTGCAGGACGGCCATCGTTTTAACTGCGGCGTGATCTATTTGCCGCCATCCGCTGCGCGCGACGGTGTGGCCGAACTGATTCGCGTTAATCCAGAACTGAAGAAAATCTTTATCGTCACGGAGAAATTGTCCGTGCACGATTCGCGCGAGATCCGCGCGATGGGGCAGCAAAACGGCATTGACATCTTCGGCGGCAATAGCCTCGGCATTGCCGATGCGTGGAACCGCGTGCGCATCGGCGGCGCACTCGGCGGCGATAGCCCTGACGAGGCGCTCAAGAAAGGCTCGATCGCGATCTTCTCAAACTCGGGAAACTTCACGACAACGATCGCGACGTACCTGCGAATGGCCGGCTGGGGAACGACTACGCTGATGTCGAGCGGTAAGGACGTTTATATCCATTTCGCGGCGCCGGAGTTCGCGTTCGCGCTCGCCAATGACGCGCGCAGCAAGGCGGCCGTGCTGTACTCGGAGCCGGGCGGGTATTACGAACTGGAGGCGAATTTTAGCAAGCCGGTGGTCGCCTGCGTGGTCGGCCGCTGGAAGCAGAAACTGACGCGCGCGGTCGGCCATGCGGGGGCATTGGCCGGCGGCAACGACGACGCCGCATCAAAAGAGCGCTGGTTCATGGAGAAATTTGGCGTCGATCGACCGTTCACACCGGACGATCCGGTGTGTAGCGCAAAAGGCGCGCTCGTAACCAATATCGCCCACATTCCGGCGGCCCTGACGGCGGTGATGCATGAAAACGGCGCGCGGCCGGACTTCCCGCCAGAAGGCACTCTCGCGCTCAAGCCATGGTTTCGCTCGTCAATAGGAATTGCATTGCCGCCCGGGCTCGACCTGCCGGTTGTCGCAGCGTTGCCGCCGTATGACGCACAGATCGCCACGCTAAACCAACAGGTCGGCATCGTGTTGCCCCGCCAGAATATGAAGGACGCTTCGGGCGCATCGCAGATGGATCCGGGCACGCAGGTAACGAGTTTGCACGGCGTGCCGGTGCTACAGGCCGCGCAGTATTCGCTCGAGGGCAACCTTTGCCTGGCGCTGTTGCATGAACCGGGGGGCACAAACGACGCGAAACTCGTCAGTGTTGCGGTCGGCGCCGAACTCAACCTGCATGGCGACGCGACGCTTGCGGCGGCGCAAGCCGCGCGCGACGCGGGCAACGCGCCGAATAGTGTCCTCGCGGCGGCGGCGAGCATTGTCGGGCCTCGTCGCGCGGACCGCGCGCGACGGGCTGCGCAAGCGTTCGTCGACCTGGGCACCGTGGCCGGCCTGCGTGATGCGCTCGACGAAGACTTCGAGTTGTCGTTGCTGCAGGCCGATGCCGAGACGCGCGCGTTGCTCACGTGTGAGGCGCCTGACGAAAAGGCCCAGGCGATGCTCGCAGGTTTGGCGAACCGAGAAGCGAAATCCGTGTTCATCCGCTATTTACAGGGCCTCGACGGACACCCGAACGCCGATGCCGTGCTGGCTGCAATCACCACGACGCTCGCGTGGGGGCCGTTGATGCGCAAACGCGTATCGCGGATGACCGTCGAAAACCTGCCATGGTGGATGCGCCTGTTCGGAACGCTGATCGGCGCGTCGGTCGACGCCGGACAACATGAAGCGGGACGCTTCTGCGGTATCGCGATGGACGAGGTGCTAGGACAGCGCTCGCTGACCGATGTTGCGTGCGCCGCGTTGATTGGGGGCAAGCCGGATGAAGCTGAGCTGTTTGGATTTCAGACACTCGTGGGCCTGCTGCTCACGAACGGACCGGGCGCGATCTCCGCAGGGCGCGAAGGGCGCGGTATCGTCGGACGGTCCCGAAACGCCGGAACGAGTCCAACTCAACAAAGCGATGGTCGGTTTTCTCACCCACGCGGGCTACGCGCATGGCGGCAATGGCTTCGAGGGAGTGGCGTTCCTGCTTGAGCGTTTTAAGGAGGTCGCGATGACCGATCCCGGTGATCCGGCGCACGGTCTCGACCTGAAAGCGATGGCTGCCGGATTCGCACGTGCATATGGCGAGGAGCGGACACAACGCAAGGAGGTCGGCGCACAGCAAGCCACGGCGCTGCCCTGCATCAACCATCCGGTATTCAAGGGCAAGCCCATCAACGTCGATCCCAGGGAGGCGTTCGTGCGTCAACGCTTCGAGGCTCGGGGCGAGTACAACGTCTTCCATGACTACTACCGCGCGCTGGTGCAGGCGTTGTACGACGAAAACGTGACGCGCAACGTGTTCGCGGTCAACGTGGATGCAGTGATTGCCTCGGTGTTGCTGAAGATGCTGTGGGCTCGCCATCGGGCGGGGGACTTCTCCAATCAGGCGCTGGAGACCGCGGCCTTTACCGTGTTCCTGTATGGCCGGATGATCGGCTGCGCTGCGGAGGTTGACGACCATATGAATCGCGGCCGCAATCTCGAAACGCGCACCCCTCAGGCGAGCGTACGATTCGTTGCATGAGCGCAAAAAGCTGTCGATACGATCGACTGATCAGATCAAAGACCGGGCCGCATTCGAGCGTTCTATCGGAATGCGGCGCCGGCCTTCAAACGCCGAGGAGACACTTCGTGCAAGTTACTTCCAACAGATCACAGCCACTGCCGGCGCCGCAACCAGAAATCAAGCCACGATTCTGGCCTGAGGGCTGGTGGAAACTGATGGAATACCGGATCGGTATTATTCCGCTGCCGGTCTACATTATCCTGCTCGCGCTGATCGCAGGTTTCGCGATCACCGGGAAGGTGCCCGGCGAAATCTCGATGGCGATCGCTGTATTGGCCTTCTTTGGTTTCACCTGCGCGGAGATCGGCAAGCGTCTGCCGATCGTGCGAAATATCGGCGCTGCAGCGATCTTCGCGACCTTCATCCCGTCCGCGCTGACTTACTACCATTTGCTGCCCAAGCCGATCCTCACGCTCACGACGGATTTCACGAAATCGACCAATTTCCTCTACCTGTTCATTGCGTCGATCATCGTGGGTAGCATTCTGAGCATGGACCGGCGTGTGCTGATCCAGGGGTTCATCAAGATCTTCGTTCCGCTCGCGCTCGGCTCGGTCGCGGCGGGCATCGTCGGGACGCTCGTCGGCACGGCACTCGGGCTCGGCACGCGCCATACGTTCTTCTATATCGTTGTGCCGATCATGGCGGGCGGCATCGGCGAAGGCGCGATACCGTTGTCGGTCGGCTATTCGGAAATCCTGCACCTGCCGCAAGGCGAACTGTTCGCCCAGGTACTGCCCCCCGTGATGCTCGGCAGTCTCACCGCGATCATCTTCGCGGGTGCGCTCGATAGGGTCGGCAAACGCTTTCCGCATCTCACGGGTCAGGGGCGTCTGCAAGTCGGCGAAGAGGACGAAATGAACCCGGTGGAGGAGGAAATTCGCGGACACGTCGACGTCTCCCACATCGCGGCGGCTGGAATCACCGCCATCACGCTGTACCTGCTCGGGCTGATGTGCCGCAACTTGTTCGGGCTGCCCGCGCCGGTGGCCATGCTGTTTCTCGCGGTACTGGTCAAGCTCGCCCGGGCGGTGTCGCCACCATTGCAGGAAGGCGCGTTCGTCGTCTACAAGTTCTTCTCGACGGCCGTGACCTATCCGTTGCTGTTCGCGATCGGCGTGGCGATGACGCCGTGGGACAAACTGATGGCGGCGTTCACGCTGGTGAACATCATCACCATCGTCGCAACGGTGGCCACACTGATGGGGACCGGCTTCGTGGTCGGTCGCATGATGAAGATGTACCCTATCGACACGGCGATCGTGAACGCCTGTCACAGCGGTCAGGGCGGAACCGGCGACGTCGCCATCCTCACAGCCGCCAACCGCATGCAGCTGATGCCGTTTGCGCAGATCGCCACCCGCATTGGCGGGGCGATCGTCGTCACGGTCACGTTGATCGTGCTAGCGCACATGGGATGATGCGTCGCGGTGGCAAGCGTCGAGGCACCGTCGTTCGTGTCGGGATCGGCGGTCATTCTGCAATCGAGCGCCGTGGGGCGACCTTGGGCATGAAGATAAGCGGTATTCCATTGTGGGGATGGGCAGCGGCCGCCGCGCTCTACGTCGGCGTGGCCGCCGCCGCGGTCGAGTTTGCGTGGGACCGTTCGATCAATGCGCTTGCGGAGGTCGGCGCACACCGGCTCGACCTCTATGCCGCCAGCCTGAAGAGCGAGCTCGGACGCTACGAGATGATGCCTTCGATCGTCGCGAGGCAGGAAAGCGTGCGCGCGTTGTTGAGTGCGATGCCCCACCGACCGGCCGGACTTCTACAGACGGTCAATACCTATCTTGACGCAGTGAATCGCGACGCCGGCAGCGTTGCCGTAGACGTGATCGACCAGTACGGCCTGGTCATCGCCGCGAGCAACTGGAATCGGCCAGAAAGTTTCGTCGGCACCAACGTGTCTTATCGGCCGTATTTCCAGGACGCGCTCGCACATGGATCGGGCCGGTTCTTCGGTATCGGCACGAACACCGGCATGCCTGGCCTCTATTTCGCGAGCGCGGTACGAGAGGATGGCGGGCCGATCGGGGCCACGGCCGTCAAGGTCAGCGTAGACGCGCTCGAATCCGCGTGGAGGGTGCCGGGCGTAGCGGCGATGGTGATCGACAGTAACGGCGTGATTGTCATTTCCACTGTTCCGGCGTGGAAGTTCACGTCGCTTAGACCGATAACGGCGCAGCAGCAACGCCAGATCCAGGCATCGCGGCAATATGCCGGCCGAAGCGTGGAAGCACTACCGTACCGGCGTCTCGGTGCCTGGGACACTTCGGCGTGGTTTGCACGCTTTCCCGACTGGGGTCGCCCAGGCCACGAGCGGCGCTATCTGGCAATGTCGCGAACCGCGCCCGAGGCCGGCGATTCGATCATGATCCTGCTTGACGTCTCCGGCGCGCGGCGCCAGCAACAGATCGCGCTGGCGTTCGTCACGGGGGGCTTCCTCATCATCGGACTGTATTGCCTCTATGCGATCCAGCGCCGCCGCGCCATAGCGGAAAAACTCAGGGCACAGGACGCGCTGCGCAGCGCCAATGATCGACTGGAGTTCACGGTCCGCGAGCGCACGGCGGCACTGACGCAGGCCAATGAAAGGATGCGGGAGGAGATTGTCGAGCGCACACGCACCGAGCAGCTACTGCGGGATTCCCAGAAAGAGGTCGTGCATGCGGGCAAGCTCGCGGTGCTCGGACAAATGGCGGCCGGTCTGACGCATGAACTGAACCAGCCGCTCGTTGCCATCAAAACGCTCTGCGACAATGCACGGACGTTTTTCGAACGCAATCAGCCTGCGCCTGCCATCGGAAACCTCGAACGAATTTCGCGGCTCGTCGACAGCATGGCGTCACTCACAAGCGAACTTAAGACCTTCGCCCGCAAGCCTGGATTCGAACGTGTCGCGGTGTCACTGAATGAAGCGGTCGCACATGCGGTCCAGATCTACGAAGCACGGATTCGCGACGAGCAGGTGCAACTCGATCTCCTGATCCCGGCAGGCACGACGGTATGCGCAGAGCCGAGTCAGTTGCAGCAGGTGATCGTCAATCTGCTCGGCAATGCGCTGGATGCCGTCGCGGATCAGGATAAGCGCATGATCGCCATCGAAGCTTCCAGAACCGAACAGCCGAGCCGTGTGCTATTCAACGTCAGCGACAGTGGCACGGGCATCGCGCCGGAGGTTCTGGCGCATCTATTCGAACCATTCGTGACGACGAAGCCGCGAGGCCGCGGTTTGGGTCTCGGGCTCGCGATTACCTCACGGCTTGTGGACGGCTTTGGGGCGCGAATCTCCGCTGCCAACCGACCCGACGGCGGCGCACAATTCACGATTGAATTCTCCGCGACGACGGAGCAGGAGGCAGCCAATGGGCGATGAGATCAGCGTTGTTGTGGTCGAAGACGATGAGAACGTGCGTCTCGGCGTCGAGCAGGCGGTTGCTTTGGCTGGCTTTCCAGTGCGGGCGTATGAGTCGGCGGCCGCGGCGCTGGCGGAGGTCGCACCGGGTGCACCAGTGGTGATAGTGTCCGATGTACGGATGCCGGGCATCGACGGTCTGAAATTGCTCGAACGTGTCCTTGCGATCGATCCACAGATCCCTGTTGTACTGATCAGCGGGCACGCGGACATCGCGACAGCGGTGGGGGCGATGCGAACGGGCGCCTATGATTTCATCGAGAAGCCTTTTTCGTCGGACCACATCGCGAGTCGTGTGACACGCGCTGTCGAGAAGCGCCGTCTAACGCTCGAAGTGCAGGGTTTGCGCGCGGCGCTGCACAACTGGCGGGGAATAGAGGCGCTTGTGCTCGGCAAGTCGCCCGCGATCGTCGAGGTTCGACGGAAAATCCTGCGGCTGGCGGATACCTCAGTGTCGGTGCTGATTACAGGCGAAACGGGCACGGGCAAGGAACTGATCGCACGTGGACTGCACGATTTCGGTGGGCGCCGTGATCACCATTTCGTAGCGCTCAACTGTGGCGGCTTACCCGAGCAGCTATTCGAGAGTGAGCTATTCGGTCATGAGGCCGGTGCGTTCACGGGTGCAATCAAGAACCGCATCGGCAAGATCGAATGGGCCACCGGCGGCACGCTCTTTCTGGACGAGATCGAAACCATGCCGATCGCATTGCAGATCAAGATGCTGCGGGTATTGCAGGAACGCCAGATTGAGCGACTGGGCTCCAACGAGGCGATAGCTGTCGATTGCCGGATCGTGGCGGCGTCGAAGGCAGATCTCGTCGAACTTGCGACAGACGGACGTTTCCGCGCTGACCTGCTGTATCGGTTGAACGTCGCGCTGATCGATTTGCCCCCTCTGCGCGAACGTCGAGAAGACATACCGCTGCTATTCGAGCATTTCGTACTCGCTGCCGCACTTCGTTTCGGGCTGTCAGCTCCGATTGTGTCTGCATCGCAGGTCTCGGAGCTGATGACGCATCAGTGGCCGGGCAATGTGCGGGAATTACAGAACGTCGCGGATCGCTTTGTCCTTGGGCTCGATGGCGACCGCCTGCTTCCGGCCGGAGGGCTGCGGATTAAAACCGGAACGCTTGCGGAGCAACTTGCCCATTTCGAACATATGCTGATCGCGGACATGCTGCGGCGGCACAACGGGAATATCGCCGAGGCCAGCGCTGAACTGGGAATGCCGAAAAAGACGCTTTATCACAAGGTGCGCCAACTGAAGTTTCCGGGCGGAGAGGAGCAAAGCGAAGGACTGGACGCTTGAGGGAGCCGAGCCGAAGACCAAACGAGCGCCACCAGCGGGCTCCGTTCAGTTTTGGCGTTGAAACTCCTATTACCTTGAGAGATGCTCAAGCATAGATCGAGAAGAAAGAGGCCAGCTCGGGGCGACGCCCCGATCACGCAACGCTCAATATCGCGAATTCATGGCCGATTCCTGGGTGCCGCAAATTCAGCGGCTTGTTCAGCGAATGAAAGGGACTTCCCCCGTCCCGAGGGTGCGGTGGAAGCCGCGAATTGGTATCACAGTGCCATGATGGAGTCTCGAACCTTCATCAACA
>NZ_JACHDI010000054.1:0-24001 GCF_014201025.1 Paraburkholderia sp. MM5384-R2 | reverse complement strand
TCCCGGTTCGGGTGGGAAACATACACATGATATTTCGGTCCGCAAGAGGCCGAGCGGGAGGCGTCCATTCCATTGAACCGGGCCCGCTGGCCCATTGCGATGATGGCGCGGCTGCTCGGCGTCTCGACGAGCGGCTATTACACGTGGCTGGTGCGTGAGCCCGCGATGCGCACGCGTAGCGATGCGCAACTGCTCTCGCGCATCCGCACGCTCCATGGGAGCTCGCGCGGCACGTATGGGGCACCGCGTATCCATGCGCAGCTCGCGCGCGAAGGCGTACAGGTGGGGCGCAAGCGGGTGGCGCGCCTCATGCGTATGGCGGGTCTGTGCGGGGCAAGCCGGCGGCGCTGGCCGCGCACCACACGGCCACGCACAGGCGCCCGGCGTGCGCCTGATCTGGTGCGCCGGCACTTCAGTGCCGACGCGACAAACGTGCTGTGGGTCGCAGATGCGACCTATGTACCCACGGGTGAAGGATTCCTCTATCTGGCAGTGGTGCTGGATGTGTTCAGCCGTCGCATCATCGGCTGGGCGATGTCCAACCATCTGTATACCGAACTTATGTTACGCGCGCCGGACATGGCGTTGCAGCAACGACGCCATGACGGTGTGATTCTACATTCCGATCAAGGCTGTCAATACACTTCCATTGCCTTCGGGCGGCGCTGCCGAGAAGCCGGCGTACAACCGTCGATGGGGACCGCCGGCGACGCTTATGACAACGCGATGTGCGAGTCGTTCTTCGGCACGCTCGAAGCCGAACTGCTCTGTCGCGAACACTTCGCGACCCACGAACAGGCAAGGCGGCGCCTGTTCTCGTTTCTGGAGAGCTGGTACAACACACGCCGCCTGCACAGCAGCATCGGCTACTGTTCGCCGCTCGAGTTCGAAAACCTGCGTGCGCAAGGTCAAAGCTTATCGCCGCGCGGGTTGCCCACCGCCGGGCAGCGTCACGGTCGTGACAGGCGACCCGCCGCCCGGCCGTGGACAACCCGCGATTTGATCTTATCGGGAGGTGCCTCACCGCATTAAACTCAACTGCAAATCTATCCGTCGAACCGGGTCAACCTCATCCTTAGGCGATCTGAGCTGCCGCGACTGTCCGGCGCCGATGCTTGAACGCCCGCGCGAAACGGATCGGCGTCCAGATGATGACAGCCGAGGTTCCAAAGAAGACGGTCGCGCCTACCAAGTTACTGGAGAGGGACATAGCCATCTCGATGATGCCCAGCACAAAAATGCCGACGAAGCTCAAAAATGGCGCCAGCAGGGATCGCCACGGGCCTACACGGCGTTTGCCGCCGGTATCGGCGCCCCCTGAAGGCACTTCCTGAAACTCCTCGCCCATTGACTCGGGAGAGGAGCCGCCGGCTTCCATCGTCGCGCCGTCGGCCTTCTTTCTGGAGAACAATCGTTTGAAACTCGCGTAGAGCTCGGAAGGCGTTCGCCAGGGCTTCTGGCCGACCACTCGCCCGGGAAACGCGCCGTCGAGGACGCATGAGTAGGTCTTACCTTTACGCGTATATTCGACGAGCACAAACGGCAGTAGAAGCTTTCGTTCCACCGTGAACCGGCAGTTATCCTCACCAACATCCTGCCAGCTCAAGCGCTTCCAGTAGGACACACCTGACAGATGTTGTTTCTCGATCTCTTTGCCTAACTTCTCCTCGATGCGTTTGGCCACCGACGCGATAATGGGGTTGAGTGGTGGATGCACAAAGGTCGAAACCGTTACGCCCGCTTCGGCCATTTTGGCTTCGATCGCCTGGGGCGAGGTCGTAGGCGCGTCTGGGCGTTTTTTGATGAGCGTCTGGATCCAGCTCAGATTTTTCTCGCCGAGAGATGACGCCGCCTGCGTCCACACGAGTTCGAGCGCGGTCACATGGTCGCCCTGATGGAGGTTGGTGCGTTGGTCATAGTCGACGTAATGCTCTTCCAGCGGAGCCCGTGGCTCCGAGGTTCGTCTCTTGTCCTGATCCGAAAGTCGCTGATAGTGCGATAGAGCGATGGAGTGATTGTTTTTATCCGCGATGAAGCGCCCCTGATCGACCGTACCAATGTCAACCCAGAATCGGATGTTGTAGGCGGCACTGATCTGGACAGCGGGCATCAACACGAAGCGCATGCCGGTAAGCTGTATCTTCTTTCTGTCCTCCTCAGCTGCTGCAATGCCTTTCAGCCAGTGAAATAACTTGGACTGGATGTCAGAATCGTTACAGGCAAAGTCGACCGCTCCTTCGAATGCACCCATTTATGTATTGACCCGTTGACGTTGTTGTTGCAGCAACCCCCCGGCACTTGCCGAAGGCGTTTTTGTTATGAAAATCAGGACGATCGCGATGCGCCAATCCTGGGATTTTCTGAGCACTCAGCCGGATATCGGCACGTACACGAGTTTTCTTGAGAATCGCTGTGCACGCCACAGGCTACACGTTCATCCTTGACCGTTTCGGGTGCATACCGTCTTGGTCCCCATCGGAAGGGCACAATAGCCTGCCCAGCCGTCGATTTCCGATCGTTCGAAGGTCACCTGCTCCTCGTCGGTTTCTGGCCAGTAGCTGATTGCAAATCCGCATTGCTGGCTCAAAACTACGACGACTGGTTTGAACGGCCCAGCCGCAAGAGGCGTCTGCCTGAGTACAACCGAGTCCGGGCAGGACTCGCCGACCGCCGGCAGCGATCGCACGGCAGACTGGTACGCGGCGTCGATTTCCGCATTTGCCTGTACTGACGCCTGTGCCCAACGATTGGCCAGCACTGGTGCATTGGAGACGTTCTGGGAGGCCTGGTCATCGCCTCCTACGGCAGCACTAACGGTGCCAGGAGGCTGCACGGAAGGGACTGTGCGATCAGCGTCTCCCTGCGGCGTAGCCTGTGGGACCGACCGTTCCTGGGCTTGGGTGCCCGAGGTGGAAACGGGTGATATCGGGTTTGAGCCGGAAGCACCTGTCGAGGCAGTTTCCGAATTCGTGGGCGAATTGGTTATCGCGCTCGTGAGGATCGGTGGCACGGCCGTGGACAGGTGGTCGTCCGACGTTGGCAGCTGGACGTGACTCACAGTGTCAGAACTCGCTGCGGTCGCGTTAGATGTAGGCGCGGAGCTGTCAGCATGGTCGTTACCACCCGATAGCAGTCGGATCAGGACGACCAGGAGGATGCCGCCAGCCCAGAGCCAGCCCCCCCGGTGCTTTGGTGCCGCGCCCGGGCGCGCGGGTGCGAAGCCTTTGTGGGTGTAGACCCACTCCGAAGCGCCTGGGCATGAATTCTGGAAATCGCTGGTTTTGTGCTTCGGGGTCTTGTTCGCGCTCTCCGGGGCGGGTTCGGCGGCTTCTGCCGAGAGCGTTTCATCGTAGCGGCGGCGGGCTTCAGCGTCACCGAGCACTGCGTATGCATCGTTGAGGATCTTCATGATCCTCGTGGCATCCGGGCTGTTGTTCTTGTCTGGATGATAGCGCTGGCTCAGCGCTTTATAGGCTGCCTTGATGACTTCTGGCGGGGCATTGCGAGCTACCTTGAGATTATCGTAGTGGGTATGTGGTCGGCCCATGCTTGCACACGTTCTGAGTGTTCAGCTTTGGTTATCGGCCCCGAGAGTGAGAACCTGAGGCCTGCCGTGTGATACCGACGGTCTTCCGCAAATTCGACGTCGGTCCCTGTCACGTTCAAGCCGCGCGGCGAACGGGCGGTTTAGATGCGGCCGTCAGTTGTTCAGCGGGCAGCGGACGATCGACAAGCAAGAGGGCGAACGTCGCTTGAGGGTCGCCAGCCGCCGACCGCCGTCAGGCAGGAGTCGGCCACTAGCCGCCGCTCGCCACGACGGTCGATTGACTATTCGAGCGGCGGCTCCGCACCTCTCAGCGGTCATTTGATGACATTGATAGTCCCTCAGAACCGTCCCAGACTTCTACAGTCTGCTGTCGTACGGATGCGTTCGCCGGATCGAGTCGTTGTTTGGGATAACCGCAGTGTTTTTTGCTCGTTTTCCGGAAGTTTATCCACTACGCTAGGTTCAGCGTCACTCACGGAGGCGAGATGGCAAGAAAGGATCAGGCTTTTACATCCTCCATGTTCATCGATATGAAAGCAGGACGTCTGCTTGCTGCCGGTGCGATTCTGATTGTTGGTCAACCAAACGTCTGGTTCAGGAAGGTGGCCGCCAACAGGAGATCCGTTGCCCAGTTTGAGCAGCCTGCCCATAAGTACAAGTTGGGAAGACTCCGGAGGGTACGTGGCGATGGACTCGTTCTACGTGGAGCTCAACGAGACAGTTTGAAAAGAAAACACCGGAGAAAACACCGGATGTTGGCAATTTCCGATCCTAAACATCCCAAGCGTCGAAGTAATTGCAATATATGCCGACGGCCAGCCGGTTAGCAAGAGCCGCTACACGATCAGCGTGGGAATGCAGCAAGTGTGTTGGCTTGACAAAGCCCTAAGGCCAAAGCTGATCACGGTCGAGCTAAAATACAAGGAGTTTCATACTGGGGTCGAAGGTTCGCCATTACGCCAAACCGGGGATACGATGACAAGCTCTCCGCTGCGGGACCTCCGTATGGTCCTAAGCATAACTGCGGATGGGACTAGGCAATCTTGTGTACTCCCTGACCATCTTAGGCAAAGACATCCATACCTAGCCTTGTCAGCCGGCGGCGGTGAGATACTGTTTGATCGATACGGGACCCGCTATGCGATCGACCACCGCGGGTGCGTCCGACCGTATACGTCGAACGTACATTTCAACGATCTCAACGGCAATCGGGCGGTCCGTTTGAATTTGAGCGGTATCTCGTATGCCCGGCGTTTCGTTGAAGAACGTGATGTGTTCGTCGGCAGCGCCAATCTTGATCTTGATTACAAAGGCCGCTCTACGTTTCAGGTCGCCGCCGTGCATAAAGCAGGATTCCCACGAATAACGCCCAAGAAATATCCCTCCCCGGTCGTCAGGTTGCAAAACGCCAGAGTCAATAATCCTTAAAATCTTGTCGCCGCTCGCACCATGAAAGTAAACGTTGAATAGAGGTTGCATTTGCGATCCTCCTTAGGCGGTGAACCGTTGCCACTTTTTCTAGCACCACAGGCTACCACGCTCCAACTTGCACAGGCGCGAAAGGGGGGCACAATTCCGATGCGCTATACCTTCTTGCGTCGCCCGAAGGAACATCAACGTCCGCTCCCGCGAGAGCGGCGGGTCCGCTACACCTGCCTTCGGTCATTCGGTCTTGAGTGCGCTGAAAGTCTGCTCGGGGTCGACTTCGGCCGACCGCGTCGGGTCGGCTGTGGCCTTTGGTGGATGGTCGCGTAGCCCACGTCGGCGCAGTCCTATCGCCGACCGCCACCGCAGTTCAATCGGCATGCGTCCGTCGAAGAAGAGTATCCGGCGTATGCTAGAAAAGATTCATGCAATGACCGCTCTTAAGACGGTATGGCAAGAAACCACGGAACTGGTGGGCAGGTTGAACCGCTCGCTACGAGGCTGGGCGAACTACTTCAACGTAGGAACGGACAGACGCGCGTATCGCGCGCTCGACAGCCACACCGCTGCGCGGTTGCGTCTGCGTCGGTGGTTACGCAACAAGTACAAGGTTCGACGTCGCAGGGGCGGGACTTATCCATCCCAGCACCGCTACGGGCACTTCGCTCTCGTGCGTCTGACTGGTCCCTGGTTGTGAACCTGCCGCCAGACGAAAGAGGCGGCAACAGACAAATCGAACCTACCGCTACCGCGCCACGTCTCGATACCGACATGCGACGGATGGCTCGGCCAAACGCAAACAGATTGCGGCGCTAACCTTACTCGTCACACAAGCCCAAGGCCGTTAAGCGCCCTCCTACTAACAACAATCGGGATTGAAACTGGCATCGGGCGCGCCCGGGGAACCGCGGCTGCTTGCTTTCGACGGGCACGCGGGACATGCACGCGGAAACCCACTCAGCGATAGTTAATCGCCCACGCGAAAGGGCTGCTAATCCCATTGGTCAGATACAGGGAGATCCCTGGTTGAACCCGGTCGGTCATTTGCCTAGTATTTGAACATCATACGTATGATGTAGAGGCAAAACATGGAAACGCTTCATCGGCAGGTCCTGAACCAGATGGGCGAACAGATCTGTTCAGGCAAGTTCGCGCCGGGCGACATCCTTCCGGCTGAGCCCGTGCTCGCCGAGCAAATGCAGGTCAGTCGCATCACGATTCGCGAGACGATGAAGTCGCTGTCGGCGAAAGGCATGCTCCAGGTGCGCCGCCGTTACGGCACGATCGTGCTGCCGCGTTCGCAATGGCAACTGTTCGACCCGGACGTGATCACGTGGCGCGCGCGGGCGGGGGCGGTTGACGCCGGCCTGATCCAGGACCTGATGGAGTTGCGCCTCATCATCGAACCGAACGCAGCCAAACTCGCCGCCCGGCGCGCGACCGAAGAAGACCGCGTTGCCGTGCGTCGCGCTTTCAAGGCGATGGAACGCGCAGTCGCTGGCCATGGCGAATATGTTCCCGCCGATCTCGCCTTTCACGGCGCAATCCTGAGCGCCTGCCATAACCAGTTTGTCCAGCAGATGCAAAACGCGCTGTCGGCGATTCTGCGGACGAGCTTTGAACTCAGCTCCGAAATCGCCGGTGGTCCGGCGCGTTCGCTGCCGATGCATGAAGCTCTTTGCGTGGCGATCGAAAGGGGCGATGAAGCGGCCGCGGAGGCCGCGGTACTGACGCTGATCGAGCGCGCGGAGAAGGACTTCGAAGACCGCGACAAGCTCAGGCAAACCGCCAACGACCGGCCCGTCTGACGCTTCCTGTTTTCACCATCATCGCGACGCAAGCCCTGTCGCGAGGGGCGCCATTACGCCTCGTTTTTGAACACTGGGAAAGGAACAACGCATGAATCAGCTATTCAATTTGAGCGGGCGCACGGCGCTCGTCACGGGTTCGGCCCGCGGCATCGGCTTTGCGCTTGCCGAGGGACTCGCAACCGCAGGCGCGCGCGTGATCCTTAACGGCACACGCGCCGATACGGTCGCCGACGCGGTCAGCCGGCTGGATGCGAAGGGCTTCAGCGCGCAAGGCCGAGCCTTCGACGTGACGGACGAACAGGCCATAGCCGATGCGTTCGCCCAATGGGACAAAGACGGCGTGAAGATCGACATCGTCATCAATAACGCCGGCATCCAGTTTCGCAAGCCGCTCGTCGAGCTCGAACTGTCGGACTGGCAGCGCGTGATCGACACCAACCTGACCAGTGCCTTCATCGTATCGAAGCAGGCGGCACAACGGATGATCGCGCGCGGCACGGGCGGCAAGATCGTCAACATCGGCTCGCTCACCAGTGAGGCCGCTCGCGCGACGGTGGGCGCATACACCGCGGCGAAGGGCGGCATCAAGATGCTGACCCGCGCGATGAGCGCCGAGTGGGCCGCATCGAACATCCAGGCGAACGCGATCGGTCCCGGCTACATCCTGACCGATATGAATCAGGCCCTCGTCGACAACGCCGCCTTCGATGCCTGGGTCAAGAACAGCAACCCGTCGCAACGCTGGGGCAGACCGGAAGAACTCGTCGGCACGGCGGTGTTTCTTGCGTCGCCCGCATCGAGCTACGTCAACGGCCAGATCATCTATGTCGACGGAGGCTGGCTGGCCGTGCTTTGAAAGCAACTCACGAGGGGTCTATCACAACTAGAAGAACGGCACGATCCCCGCTCATCACACAGTGTGTGCCGTCTTTCGCGGCACCGATCGGAGACATCATGGAAAGCGTCAAACCCGTAGCAACCCAGAGATGGTGGTATCTGATGCCTATCATCTTCATCACTTACAGCCTCGCCTATCTCGATCGTGCGAACTACGGTTTCGCCGCGGCCGCCGGAATCGACAAGGACCTCGGCATCACGCACGGCATGTCGTCGCTGATCGGCTCACTGTTTTTTCTCGGCTACTGTCTGTTTCAGGTGCCCGGCGCGATCTACGCGCAGCGCAACAGCGTCAAGAAACTGATTTTCTTCAGCCTGATCCTGTGGGGCCTCTGTGCCGCAGCGACGGGCATGGTCAGCAACATTCCAATGCTGATGGTGCTGCGTTTTGTGCTCGGCGTCGTGGAGGCCGCAGTGATGCCGTCGATGCTGATGTATATCAGCCGGTGGTTCACGCGAACAGAACGTTCGCGCGCCAACACGTTCCTGATTCTCGGCAACCCTGTGACGGTGCTGTGGATGTCGGTGGTGTCCGGCTATCTGGTGCACAGCTTCGGCTGGCGCGAGATGTTCGTGATTGAAGGCATACCTGCGCTGGCGTGGGCCGTCGTGTGGTGGTTCACGGTCAAGGACAAGCCGGCTGACGCGCCCTGGATGAGCGAAGCAGAAAAGACCGAACTGCAGGCGCGCCTGAAGGCCGAACAGGCCGACATTGCGCCGGTGCGCGACTACAAGACCGCATTCCGCTCATCGATCGTGCTGAAATGCTGTGCGATCCACGCGCTGTGGAGCGTGGGTGTGTACGGTTTCATCATGTGGCTGCCGTCGATTCTCAAGACGGCTTCGACGATCGATATCGTGTCGGTCGGCTGGCTTGCCGCCGTTCCGTATCTCGCTGCGATCATCCTGATGCTGCTCGCATCATGGCTGTCCGACAAGACCCGCAACCGCAAGCTGTTCGTCTGGCCGCCGCTGCTGATCGGGACGATTGCATTCGTGGGTTCGTACATGATCGGCAGCTCGCACTTCTGGACCTCGTTTGCGTTGCTGGTCGTGGCAGGTGCAACGATGTATGCACCGTATGGACCCTTCTTCGCGCTCGTTCCCGAACTCATCCCGAGCAACGTGCTGGGCGGCGCGATCGGACTCATCAACTCATGCGGCGCAATGGGCGCGTTTCTCGGCTCCTGGATCGTCGGCTATCTGAACGGTGCGACGGGTAGCCCGGCGGCGTCGTACATGTTCATGGCGGGCGCGCTGCTCTGCTCTGTGATTCTGATGATCACCGTGCCTGAGCACTCCGGTCAGCGCTCGAAGCAGGAAGGGCGCCTCGCAGTGAGCCGCTGATAAACCGCCACGCAACGACTCAACATTTGCAATGGCAGGAACAACATGACAACGCTGATCACCGATGTAAAGGTCATCCTGACCGCGCCGGAAGGCATCAACCTGATCGTCGTCAAGGTGGAGACCAATCAGGCTGGACTGTATGGGCTCGGTTGCGCGACGTTTGCGTATCGGCATGTAGCGGTCAAATGTCTGGTCGAGGAGTATTTGCGACCGCTTCTGATCGGCAGGGACGCCGAGGCGATTGAGGAGCTGTGGCAACTGATGCACCAGAACGCGTACTGGCGCAACGGCCCCATCGAGAACAATGCGATCTCGGGCATCGACATGGCCTTATGGGACATCAAGGGCAAAATGGCGGGCATGCCGCTCTATCAACTCTTCGGCGGCAAGTGCAGGGAAGGGGTGCCCATCTATCGCCATGCGGACGGGCGTGATCTCAACGAGTTGTGCGAGAACATCCAGAAGTATCGGGAGCAGGGCATCACGCACATTCGCTGTCAAAGCGGCGGCTACGGCGGAGGCGGCTATGGCAAGGCGCCATTGGGCGCGCCGGCGCGCGCGCCTGAGGGCGTGTATCTCGACAGCAGGAAGTACATGCGCGAGACCCTCAAACTCTTCGACGGCATTCGCAGCAAGGTCGGCTTCGACGTCGAGTTGTGTCACGACGTGCATGAGCGGCTCAAACCTGTCGAAGCGATCCGCTTCGCGTGCGAGCTCGAGCAATACGAGCTGTTCTTCCTTGAAGATGCGATTGCGCTAGAAGAGGGCGAATGGATACGGCAACTGCGCACAAAGACGACGACACCTCTCGCTCAGGGCGAACTCTTCAACAACCCGTATGAATGGCGCTTCATGATCACTGAGCGCCTGATCGACTTTATACGCGTTCACCTGAGCCAGATCGGCGGGATTACTGCCGGACGCAAGCTGCAGATATTCGCCGAACAATTTGGCGTGAGGACAGCCTGGCATGGTCCGGGCGATATGTCGCCGATGGCTCACGCGGCGAACATTCATATCGATCTCGCTGCGCGCAATTTCGGGGTTCAGGAATGGTCGGGCACCGAGCCGCCCAACTTTGTCATCCAAGCCCTGAAGGGTCCGCGGGCGGCATTGCTGGACGTCTTCCCAGGCTTGCCCGAGTTCCGCAACGGGCACGTGTATGCGAACGACAAACCCGGTCTCGGAGTCGATATCGACGAAGCTGAAGCGACAAAGTACCCGTGTGAAAACACCGTGACGACCTGGACCCAAACCCGGTTGAAAGACGGCACCTTGCAGACGCCTTGATTGAGAGCAAGCGCCGGGCGTATTCGTTGTCTGAACGGCTTGGGCATGCTTTACGTCGCAAGCTGGCTATCCTTGGTGGCCTCGGATATACCGATAATGGGAAATCGTAGTAGGCATCGGGGCCACCGATACGGTTCGGGTCATTGGTCGACTTCCGGATTCGGCAGACATCGGCCAGTTGCAGCCGTTCGCGAGAGGCCGCTTTCAGGAGCCCGGCAGAACGAGTCGTCGTTAATCAGCGAATGGTGCGGCGACATCCGCGCGAGCCGCGCGTCTCGCGCACCGGCTCAGGGCGCGTGCGGCGCCCTCACCGTCGATGCGCCGCCGCTTCAGCCGCGGTATCGTGGTACTCGGTAAACTTCGTGATCTTTCCGTTTTCGATCGTGAACACGTGCGCCCACTCGTCCTCGTACGTGCTCCCGGTCGAGTGGACATGCCAGCGCTGCGTGCCGAGCACGACGACTCTGTCGCCACTGGCGATGAACTCGAGCGGCTCGAACCGTTCCGCGGTCTGCGTCGACGCAAGGATCCCGAAGAACGCCGCGACCTCCTGCGGCCCATGTCTTCTGCCGACGAACGGAATGATGTTCGTCGGCCCCGGTATGAACCAGTCGACGTTTTCGGAGAGCGTCTGCAGCACGCCGTCGATATCGGCCCTGCCGAACGCCGCGTACGCCTGCTGCACCAGTTGCGCGTTGCTTTGCTCGCTCATCGTCCCCTCCCGTCATCGCCGGTTCGCGGCCTTGCGCTGCGGAGTTCGGGCCGCAGACAATTCATCATAGTCGAACCGCCGGGCGACACACGTTAGATTCGCGGGCGATCGAGCGATCAATCAACGTTGATTCGATATGAGCAATCCGAGACTCCACTATCCTGCCGCCACGATCACATGCGCCTGAATTTTGCCGGCCACCGGCCCTTCGCCATGGCGGTTGGCAACCGCCTCCGTCGCTCGGTCCGTAGCGAGTTGAAGCAAGCCGGCGTCGCGCGCCTCGATTTCGTTGCGCAGCGGCGTTCCCAGGCAATAGGCGGTGGCGGCGTCGCGTGCCGATGTCGCACAACTCATCTTTTCGCGTGTCTCGATCTCGATGTCGGCGAATCCTGCGCGGCTCAACTCCTCCCGGATCAGCGCGATATCGTGATAGCCGTGCGGCGTGCGGGCGAGGAATCTCGGAGGGTCGTGTGGAAACACCGTGGCGACGGCGTTGGTGACTTCTTCGGCAAAGGCGTTCTCTTCGATGCGGTCCCAGACATTAAAGACAAAGCGCCCGCCTGGCCTCAGCATGCGACGCGCCTCGACGTAGCCGACGGCCCGGTTGGGGAAAAACATCGCGCCGAACTGGCAGCAAACGACGTCGAACGAGGCATCTTCGAACGGCAGGTCGAGCGCGTCCGCCTGCCTCCATTCGATACGGCTATCGGTCCCCTGCCTGGTGGCGGCATAGTCGAGCATGGGCTGGTTGAGGTCGGTCACCACGTAGCGCGCGCCAGCGCAGAGTTTTGGCGCAAGCGCCCGCGTGACCACGCCGCTGCCGGCCGCCGTTTCAAGCACCGAGCGGGGCGAGGAGACTGCGACAAGCTCCGCCAGGTCGGCGGCATAGGCCTCGAAGATCAGCGGGACCATCAGCGTGTCGTAGAACTTCGGGATCGAGCCCGCAAACACCTTATCGCGCTCAGTCATGATACCCCCTTGAAAACTCTTAATGGTGCCCTTGACCATCCATTCCAGAGCGCGCCAAGCCACTCCAACGGGTCTTCAGCCTGGTCGGCATTGGCGACCATCTGCCATGGTGGCCGCCAATGCCAGCCTCGTCAACGTCGTCCAGCGATCTCTTCCAACATGCTTGCCTTTCGTGGCAGCGCTGTCGCAGTGATGCTGCGAATGGCGGCTAGTGGGCGAGCAATCTCAACCCCCGTATGGCCGATATGGGTCGTTCCCAGCCTTTGATTGCGCCAAGCTCATCGCGGCGTCGGTAGCCAAATGCGTTCACGACCCAGATTCCTCACTCGCGATCGAAGCTGAGGCGATGCGAAGAATTTACGGAAATGGCCGGCGGCTGGCATCGTCACTTGTGTTGCTATAAGGCACAAAGCCGCTGCTCAACGTTCTCAGGAGCGGCCCCCTCAAGCAGGCGGAGCACAGTCGCACAGCGACGAAGCGCCTGGTGATGAGTCGTGAAGCACTGAGACCCATCAGATTTGTCGGCAGCGCACCTGGCGGCCCGGCGCGCACAGGTCGTGCGCAGTGCCCTGATTGCCGAAGGCGGAATCGCCGCTTCGCGCATCTTCGTCGCCGAGCTGCCCGAGACCGACCTTCCGATCTTCACCGGGCGCCCGGTCGACAGCCAGAGCAACCGCAGCGTGCAGCTCGTGCTGCTGGCGCTGCCGCAGCGCGGCCACTGAGGGAATATGTGCGATAGCGCAACAGAGAGCACTGACGTTCCGAGGGAGCATCACCCGGCAACCTCTTGATCCAAATGGCAGAAGGCGCTGCACGTTCCGTTCAGATTTCTTTCAGTTTCTGCACTTCTTCATCTAACCTTGTGAAGGTCGTTAGGGGATCGAGCCATGTTAAACACCAGTCTCAGGTCACAGCTGCAGACGTATCTGCGAAACATCCGTAGACCTGTCGAATTGATCGTGTCGCAGGACGGTAGTCAAAAATCGCCCGAGATGCTGACGATGTTGAACGAAATCGCGTCGTTGACAGATCTGGTGACGGTAATCGAGGAGCAGCAAGGCGAGGAACGCAAGCCATCATTTTCAATCGGGCAGGCGGGAGCAAAACCCGGCATTCGGTTTGCCGCCACTCCAACAGGGCCTGAATTTTCGTCCCTTGTCCTTGCAATACTCCAGGTGGGAGGACATCCCGTAATAGCCGACCGTACGACCATTGAACGGATTCGAACGCTAGAACGTGACTACTATTTCGAGACCTTCATTTCACTATCTTGCGGAAGCTGTGTGGACGTTGTGCAAGCGCTGAACATGATGACGGTGATCAATTCACGGATTCACAACATTACGATCGACGGAGGGCTTTTTCAAAGTGAGGTGTCGGCGCGTGATGTTAGCGTTGTGCCGACGATCTACATGAACGGCGAGTTATTCGGCGAGGGGCGCAGCAGCTTTGATGAACTCGGCGCGAGACTTCACGACATAGAAATGAGCATGAGAGCGGCACTGCGCGCGGCGTGCTAGCCGTAGCACCGACCTGCAGGTTACATCTGTCGCGGGTATCCCCGCTAATTCGCCCCCCGGGGATGCCGTTATCTGTAACGCTGAAAGTCCGCAACGCGTGGGCCTCAGCCGACCGCATCGGGGTGTACTCGGCCACTTTCGGCCGTTCGACGGGGCCGTTCAGATCCGCGACAATCGCCTCCGATGCCGAGGTTCGGTTTTCCATCGCAACGGTTCGACTTTCCTATGCGGGTGGCATTTTGAATGACGAGAGCTACATCGGTTGGTTGAGACAGAAGGTCGGTAATGGTTTGATACTGAGCCCGTCGGTTGGGGCCGTGATTCACGATCACGAGGGCAGACTTCTCTTGCAAGAGAAATCTTCGGATGAGGCTTGCAGTTTGCCAGCTGGGGGAATTGAACTGGGTGAAAGCCCCCAAGAAGCAATTGCCCGGGACGTGATGGAAGAGACCGGATACGCCATCCGCATTCATGGCATTCTCGGCGTCTTCGGCGGCCGAGCATTCCGGCACACGTATCCCAATGGCGATCAGGTTGAATACGTTGCGACGTTGTTCAGTGCAAGATCACTGGCGGTTCCGGAATTCCTACCGACACCGAAACCAAGGACACCCGGTATTTCAAAAGGCACGAAATGCCCGAACTGGCATTACCGTATTCGATCGACGATTTGTTCCTCAAGTTCTAAAAGCTGATGGCAAGCCAGCTACGCGTGATCGGCAGCGCCGGCCATCGACGGCCGGTCGACATACGCCTCGGAATTGCCGACAATCGCCATCCGGAGCAAGATCAAACGCTGCCTAAACTACGGTTCCATGATCATCGACTTTGTCTGGCGTATGGCACTTCGCATCGGATATCCGCTTGCTCGTGTCTGGTGGCACCTTCGACGACCCAGCCATCAGGGGGCGCTTGTCGCAATCTATGTCGGGCAGTCGCTGTTGCTCGTGAAAGCATCGTACCGGACCGCGTGGAATCTTCCGGGAGGAAGTGTCCATCCCGGAGAGACGCCCGAGGCAGCCGCGCAGCGCGAAATGGAAGAGGAAATTGGTCTGTCGTCGTACACATTGCTCCCGGTGGGCAGCGTCTGCGGCGCCTGGGACGGACGACGAGACCGGGTGCATTTTTTCGAACTACACCTCGATCGCCTACCCAAGCTGCGGATCGATAATCGCGAGATTGTCGCCGCGCATCTGGCAACGCCGGAGGAATTGCATGGCTTCGGACTGACAGCGCCAGTGGCTGCGTATCTGAGCGGAGATCTTTGCCGTTAGATGTCGACCGGGCGGTATCCCGGCTGCCCGGGGTCAAGCTCCGCCGACTGCGAAGGGAAGCGGTTTATCTCGCCCACAATCGTGGGCATCCTGCATTTGACGTTGGTCCCAACGCCAGTGGCATATCGCGAGCGGGGGATGCTGGCGATCGCAGCGAAGGTGTCGAACGGCGCCCAAGCTTCCATCGAGTTTACTGCATCAACCATTGCCCAACTTTTGCGACCGGGTCTCGCCGGGCATCATACCGGGCCAGTAATGGTGTCATCGAACGGCCATTATGAGAACCCGTGAAGGAGCTGGTCGTTGCTACGTCGTCGGTGCTATCTCCCGGCTGGTTCCTGTTTGGCGTCAGCGACGGCAAGGCGGATTAGGCCGCCGCAATGCATGGCAGTAGTCCAGCCGGATAGCGACAAGCATATCCGGTGCTAGACGCATTGGCTGACATCGACGTATGCCACCGCGACACTGACCAGTGTTTAAACGTCTTTGGTGTCGAATACGAGAAGCTCGACACCGGCCTGTGCGAAATTGGTTAGATCGCTCGCTGTCGCTCGCCCTTCGGGTGAATTGAGTGCCTGTTGCAGGGAATCCACCGAATCAAAGCTCAGGATCGCTGCCAGGTAATACGGAGACTCGCCTTGCGGGGTCGCTACCGGCCCGGCACTAACTTCATAGCGCTGAAGCCCGGATATCGTCTTGGCAAGAGGCACATGATTCGAAAAGTAGTGCGCGTCGAATGCGTCCGGGTTTGACGGCGTTTTGTATAGTGCGACGAGCTTTGCCATGGTCATGTCTCCTTGAGCACCCGGCGAGATCGGTGCACGACAGAATGAGCGTCTCGCGCTCCAATCTGCCGACGGCCGGGATCATGCCAGACTGGTACGGGTGCGGGTATATAACTGTCCTACCTTGTTGAGATTTCAGCTTGAATTCTACGCTGGCTGTGAATTCGCATCGAAACCCGTCACGAGTCTTCGCATATTTGCCAGACGGCCCAAGGTCCCTTGAGGCCAGGGCCTGCACACAAGCGAGGATGACAATCACGGGTCCGCCGAAGTCGGTCGCGATAGGCAGCCCTCGGCCATCAAGGGACATTCACGTCGCGGAGCCGAATGACCGAAGTTAGGCGTAGGGCGACATTGAGCATGTATCTTCCTCTCCACAGTTATTGGCCTTGGCGCTTGCTCGCTACAACCCACCATCGTCGTGCACCATTCTGTGCGCGCCAACGCTCAAATCTTCACCGCGTCTATCAGTTCCGCAGTCTTTTCAACGTTATCGAGAACCGACGTGTAGCGTCAAATATGCGGACGATGTCGATCAGCTCCAAATTCGCGGCCTCTTTACGGAGTTCTTTTGCCTAAGATAGCCTTCAGGGCTCGATTCATCCATGTCTACGTTCCTGAATTCAATGGATCGTTGCAGTCTCTTCCTTCCCGCCGACCTGAGGAGGTAAGCGGTCAGGATCCAAATAACGCTCGACAAGACGAGACCAGAATGCCGCTCCAACCGTAAGGTTTCTGTTGTCGAAGTCGTACCGCGGACTATGCAAGGCACGTCCGTCATCGGCGGGACCGTTCCCGATGCGCAGAAAGCAGCCGGGCTGGGCTTGCAGCATGTAGGCAAAATCCTCGCTACCCATGAGCATGTCCATGTTGTCGTTCACGGCGTCGTTGCCCACGAGCTCTTTGGCGACCTCGATGGCGAAGCACGTTTCCTTCTCCGTGTTGCAGACGACTGGGTACCCTTCGACATAGTCGATAGTCGCGTCGACCTCGAAACTCTTCGCCTGGGAATTCACGAGCGCGATGATCCGGTCCTTCAGGAGGGCGCGGACTTCCGGGTCGAACGAACGTACGCTCAGCTTGAGTTCGACCTGACCGGGGATAACATTGGGTGCATCGCCGCCCGCGATTTTTCCGACGGTGACCACGGCTGCCTTCATGGGATCCACGTTTCGCGCGACAATGGTCTGCAACGCCATCACAATGCTTGACGCGGCGACGACGGGGTCGTGCGCGAGATGGGGCCTTGCTGCATGGCCGCCTTGACCGACAATCTTGATGTACACCCGGTCGCCGGCCGCCATGAAAGCGCCAGAGCGGAACATGAACGTACCGACAGGCGCGCCTGGATGGTTATGCATGGCGAACACGGCGTCGCACGGGAACCGCTCGAACAGCCCCTCCGCGATCATCTGCTTGGCGCCGCTGTCGAATCCGCGTTCTTCGGCCGGCTGGAAAATCAGATTCACCGTGCCGTTGAAGCGCCGGGTTTGCGCCAGATGCTTCGCTGCGCCCAACAGCATTGCCGTGTGACCATCATGGCCGCATGCATGCATTTTTCCGGGATTCTTACTGGCGTGCGGGAAGGTGTTCGCCTCGCAAATCGGTAAAGCATCGAGATCTGCGCGAATGCCGATCGTGCGGCGGCCTTCACCGACCGAAAGTGTTCCAACCACACCTGTCTTCGCGATATGTCGGTGAACCTGGTAGCCATATGCTCGCAGCCGATCGGCCACCAGGTCCGAGGTCTCGTTTTCCGAGAAGGCCAACTCCGGGTTGCCATGCAACTCGTAGCGCAAGCGTGCGAGATCCTCCTCTTGAGGCGCGAGGTCGATCAGTGATGAAAATGGCTTGAATGGCATGGAGACTCACGATGAACGATTGACGGAATACGACGGTCGCGGCGGTGCCGCACGGACCACTTGTGCGTCGAGGCCTGGCGACCCGCAATTCAGAACGGCCCCCAATGGATGAGGACTCCGACGATCAACGCGGCAATGGAGATGGCGCCCCAGAGCAGGATAAGCGGCGTGACGAAGCGTACCCATTTCCCGAAGGGAATCCGCGCGGTCGCGAGTACCGCCATCAAAACCCCGGAGGTCGGATTGAAGCAATTCATGACGCCTTCGCCGAGGAGCACAGCTTGCACGGTGGCCTGACGCGTCAAATGAAGTGCATCACCGAGCGGTGCGAAGACAGGGATCAAGGCCGCCGATTCCCCCGACCCTGACGAGATCGCGATATGCATCACTGCTGCGCTCAGAAACATACCGATGGCCGCAAACATTGGATGAAGGGGGGCCAGGATGTCGGACAGCACATTGACGATGGGGTCGAGAATTTTGCCGTCGCTCAGCACGGCGGAAATGGCGCGTGCAAGGCCGACGATGAATGCTCCATGTACCAGCTTTCCGGACCCGACCAGAAACTCGTCTGCGATCTGGGTAGGCCGCACTCCGCATATCAGGCCCGATCCAATAGCGATGGTCATGAACATCGAAATCATCTCGAGTTCTCCCCAATGCAGTTTGATTGCCCCGAACACAAAGGTGCAGAGTGCGAAGATGGAGAAACAGATCGCGGTAGTCTGCCGCCGGGTGGGCCTGCTGGCACTCTCAGGCAGGTGGGGTGCAGGTACGTCGCTTTCGGCGATGAAGAATCTCTGTGCCTGCGGCTGACGCCGAAACGCCCGCACATTGACGATAAGGAACGCGATCGTCGCAATGGCAAAGAAGCCATAGACCACGGCGCGAAATCCGATACCTGAGAAAATCGGCAATCCCGCCAGGCGTTGCGATACGCCGGTGGTTGCCGGATTGAGAATGGCGCTGTTGAAACCGGAATATGCCCCCAGATAGACGAAGGCCACGCCGAAAACGGCCGGCAGCCGCAACGAACGCGCCATCAGAAGGCCCAACGGGACGAAGGCCACCACTGAATTGCCCACTACGCCCACAGTCCCCAATAGCGAGAAGACGATGCAGACGGTGAAAATGACGGAGACGTCCTGTGTGTTCGACCCATTGCCGATGCGGCTGAGCGCGGCGGTCACCGCCCCCGTCTTCTCGAGAACGGCAACCGCACCCCCCGTAAACAGAATCAGGAAAATAATCGGTGCCGAGGCGATCAAGCCGTTCGCAATCGCCATTAAGACCGCGCCGGGACCGATCCCATTTTGCGGAACACGCTTGAGGCTATGCGGAACCACGAAGCTGATGCCGTTTTTGATCACGCGATCGAACTCGCCGGCCGGAATGAGCCACGTAGCGAGTGCTGCAAGCAGCAGCACCGCGAAAAGCAACACATAGGGGCTCATCGCCGCGCGGTTGCGCATCTTCACCGCCGCTTTGCACGATGTCATTTCACTGGGGGCCATTCCGTCTCCTCATGATGTTTCAGGATCACGAGCTGACGGGATCGGCAGCTCGCGCGCCCGGCGCCGACCCTTCGAGTACGGTCGCGTCCTGCGTTTGAATGCCTCTGAGTATGTGTCAAAAACAACTCAAAAACTGACATCGCAACGTGCGAAAATGTTGCATTTGATGCAACAGGATGAACCACGTGTCGGCAGAGGAAGAAGGGATCAGCGAGCGGACGCTTGAGTATCTGGGCGCGGTGGCGAAACATGGCGGAATGCGGCAGGCCGCCGAATCTCTAGGCGTGAACGTATCGACAATCAGCCGACAGATCGCGTCGGCGGAACGTCATCTGAGACTGGCGCTGGTCTCGCGACGGGGGCGCAGTATCTCGCTAACACAAGTGGGCGTGGCCGCCGTCGAATACGGCCACGAGCGGGCGCGTCACGCAAAGCGCTTTCGCGCGCAGCTCGCCGAATATCGCGATCTCCGGCGCGGACATGTCACGCTGGCGGTTGGCGAGGGGTTAGTCGGCAGCCTGATTTCGGTGGTACTCAAGCGTTTCCATCAAAAGTACCCGGACATTGTCATGGATATCCGCACGGGCCCATTGCCGGATCTGATTCGTATGGTTCGGGACGACGAAGCCGACATCTGCGTGTCCATTGGTACTTCGCGCGACCCCCTTCTGAATGCGCGCCTTTTCCAACGTGAACCGTTGTGCGCGATCGTGCCTGCCAGCCATCCGCTGGCTTCGATGGCATCCGTGCGAATCGAGGATCTGGTGCATGGTCCGCTCATCTTCATGTCGGGAAAGTTTGCGGCGCAGGGTTACGTGAACGCCATGTTCTGGGACGCCGATCTGAGCGTCTCGCCTGCGTTCACCTGCGACCTCTTTACGGTCGCATCATCGCTTGTGGCGCAAAACCTGGGCATTGCGTTCATGACAAAGTGGGCAGCGAAGGAAAAGGTGGATGCAGGACTTGTGGTGGCGGTGCCGATTCAGCATCCGATCGCCAATACGTTCGAACGCTATGTGGCAACTCGAGTGGGCCGGCGACTCAGCCCGGCAGCTAGCTTCCTGTGCCGGGAAATTGTGCGCCTCATGTCGTCTGTCTAGGCGGCGACTTGGGTGGGCGGTCGGGACACAAAGGCTGCTTTGGAGCGCGATAATGACATTCGCAGAAACAAGCTGAAGGGCCGGAGTGGGTCGCTATGCAGAGGTTTACATAGTGCAGAGGATTTTTTGTTTAGCGGTCGCGGCCTCAGATGCATGAGTCGGGCCGGCGAGATCGGTCCGCGAGCCGTAAATAAAAAATCGTTTGTGCTAAACCGCTCCGCAGGCGTTCGCTTCTATGGGCATTGAATGAACGGCACGGTGATTTGCGATACCCGGCGCGTGGCCATCGCACGCCGGAACCGTGCGGCCCGAGAGAGCCGGTCGCGCGGAGACAGGGGGAATGCAAGGGTCAGAGGGAGATGGCGCGCAATTTCACGGCATTGTGATGGTGCGAGGACGCTAAAGCACGAGTCGGTTCGTGTTGGCCGCAAGTGGGAGGACCAACGTGCTGGGGGCTGGTGCTGATGCCGGTCAGCGTACATGGCTGGGGTCAGGCGGAGCCCGTGGCAGGATGCCAGGCACACCGCCTTCGATGCGGACCATGTGGCCCTTGCCGCAGACCGGGCAATCGCGCAGTGACCTGCCGGTGAGCCGCTGGTAGCGGTCACGGTAGTCTTCCCCGATGGCGGGTGACGCAGCGGCGGGCGGCTCGACACCGAGCAGGCGCCGGCAGGTAGCGAGGCGCGCTGCCCGGTGGCAGTTGGCGAGCCACCCGTAGCTGCGGATGCGCTTGAAGCCGTCGGGCAGCACGTGCAGCAGGAAGCGGCGGATGAACTCGTCGGCCGTGAGCGTCATAGTCCTGTGGCGGGCTTCGTGACGGTAGTCCTTCCACTGGAACAAGACCGAATCGCCATCAAGGCGCAGCAGCCGGTTATTCGAGATGGCGACGCGATGGGTGTAGCGGCCCAGGTAGTCAAGCACCTGTTGGGCGCCGCCAAACGGTGCTTTTGCGTAGACGACCCACTTCGCGTGAGCGGCGGGCGCGAGCCTGGCGGCGAACGCTTGCGGGTCACGCAACGGCTCGAGCTGGCCATGGAAGCGCAGCGCACCGGTGTCGAACGCGCAACGCAGTTGCTCGAGAAAGAGCCGCCGGAAGAGGCGCGAGAGGACCCGCACGGGCAGGAAGAAGCCGGGTCGGCAGGCGAGCCAGCGTTCGCCGTCCGGGGCAATGCCGCCGCCCGGTATCACGCAGTGCACGTGCGGATGGTGCAGCAGATTCTGCCCCCACGTGTGGAGGACCGAGAGGAAGCCGATCTCCGCGCCCAGGTGTTTCGGATCGGCAGCGATCGTGCGCAGCGTCTCGGCGCTGGTGCGAAACAGGATGTCATAGAGCACCTTCTTGTTCTGGTACGCGAGCGCCGTGACGGGCTCGGGCAGCGTAAAGACGACATGGAAATACTCGACCTCGGGGAGTAGCTCGGCGCGCCGGCGTTCGAGCCATTGCGCGCGGGCGAGCGACTGGCACTTCGGACAGCAGCGATGGCGACACGAGTCGTAGGAAATGCGCTGATGGCCGCAGGCATCGCACTGCTCGACATGTCCGCCGAGCGCGGCGGTGCGACACAGCTCGATGGCGCTCATCGCGCGTCGCTGGGCACGACTGAGAGCGTCGGCATGGGTCTGCCGGTACTGGGGGCCACAGCGGCGGAAGATGTCCGCCACTTCGAGCGCCGGTCTCATCGCCAGGTTCAGAAGTACTCGGGCGCAGCGGGTGCAGACGGAATGGGTTCAGGGCGCGGAAGAAGGTCGAAGGGACTGGTGGTGGCGCACACAGTGCTCGTGGCCACTTTAAGGTAACGCAAATGTGCTGCAGCACATTTGGCAGAGATTTTTTTGGTTGGCGGTCGCGGCAACCAGCGCATCGCCATGTCGTTGGACCTGATCCGCGACTGGTAATCAAAAAAATGTTTGTGCTAAACCGCTCCACAGGCGGTGGCCGCTATGGGCATTGAATGACCGCCGCGGTAATTTGTGATGTCGTGCAGGGGCGATCAGACATGGACTTCCGGCGGGAGTGGGAAGCATCACGTGCAAAGGAAGCGGGAATGTAGGCGTGAACGGGCAAATCACCCGCCATTTTGGAGTACGCTGGTGCGCCAGGAGATCGAAGGCACGAGTGCGGCCGCGCTGGCCTCATCAGGAAAGGCAAACGTGTACGGAAACAGGTGCGGTGGCAACTAGCGCGCATGGTTGGGGCCCGGCGGGGCTCGTGGAAGGCTGCCGGGCATATCTTCGATGCGGAGCATGTGTCCCTTGCCACATACGGGGCAGTCGCGCAGTGACTTGCCGGTGAGTCGCTGGTAGCGGTCACGGTAGTCTTCCCCGGGCTCGGCTGCGGCAGTGGCGGGTGCTTGGACGCCGAGTAGCTGCCTGCAGATGACGAGCTTGTCGGCACGGTGGCGGTTGGCAAGCCACCCGTAGCTGCGAATGCGCTTGAAACCGTCAGGCAGCACATGCAGCAGGAAGCGACGGATGAACTCGTCGGCCGTGAGCGTCATTGCTCTTTGTCTGGACGCGTGCCGGTAGTCCTTCCAGCGGAACTGCACGGTGTGCCCGTCGAAGGCGAGCAGCCGGTTGTTGGAGATGGCGACTCGGTGCGTGTAGCGGCCCAGGTAATCGAGCACGTGTTCGGCACCGCCAAAGGGTGGCTTGGCGTAGACCACCCACTCTGCCCGTGCTGCGGGTGCAAGCCAGGCTGCGAATTCGACGGGATCGCTCAGGGATTCGAACTGACCGTGCAGGCGCAGCCCGCGGGCGTCGTAAGCACGACGCAGCTGGTCGAGAAACAGGCGACGAAACAGTCGTGACAGGACCCGCACGGGCAGGAAGAAGCCCGGACGGCAGCCGATCCAGCGCTCGCCGTCCGGGGAGATGCCGCCGCCCGGCACCACGCAATGCACATGAGGGTGATGCTGCAGATTCTGCCCCCACGTATGCAGGATCGTGAGGAAGCCGATCCCGGCACCCAGGTGCTTCGGATCGGCGGCGATCGTGCGCAACGTTTCGGCGCTGGCGCGAAACAGCAGATCGTAGAGCGTCCTCTTGTTCTGGAACGCGAGAGCGGCGATGGATTCGGGAAGCGTGAAGACGACATGGAAATACTCGGTCGAGGGGAGGAGCTCCGCATGCCGGCGTTCGAGCCATTGCGCGCGGGCGAGTGACTGGCACTTCGGACAGTGCCTGTTACGACATGAGTCGTAACTGATGCGCTGATGGCCGCATGCGTCGCACTGCTCGAGATGGGCACCAAGAGCTGCGGTACGACAGAGCTCGATGGCACTCATCACGCGTCGCTGGACACGACTGAGCCGATCGGCATGGGATAGCCGGAAACTGGGCCCACACTGGCGGAAGATGTCCGCCACTTCGAGCGCCGGGCGCATGACTGCGATCAGAAGTATTCGGGCGCAGGTGGTGGGGATGGAATGGGTGCAGGGTGCGGCAGCAGATCGAAGGGACTGGTGGTGGCGCACACGGTGCTGGTGGCGACCTTCAAGTAACGCAAATGTGCTGCAGCACATTTGCGTTACTACCGGCCGTAGATCTTTATGTAGAGTAGTAACGTCAAACGCTTCGTGAGCAAGGCGTCTTGTTTGAATTACTGCACATAAGGTTTCATGATGGGCTCCTGGCGGCCATCGGGATCGCCTTTGTGAGGAGTTCGATCATGGAGAAGTCAACCCATCAAGTTTCAACCCACCTGCCGTTGCAGCAGCTCGTCGCCGGTGCGGTGAGCGAGCTGGCGAGGCTAGGCTACAGCAGGAAATCGCTCTGGCGCTATCGCGTAGTCTGGCGTCATCTCATTGCGTTTTGTCATGAGATGAGCCTGGGAGATGAGTACTCCATGGAACTGGCGAAACGGTTTTGCTCTACGTATCAAATTCGTGCTGACGAATGCCTGAACTCTGACCAGGGGTGGCGGCGGAATATCGTGGTTTCCCTCAA
>NZ_JACHDI010000053.1:0-24706 GCF_014201025.1 Paraburkholderia sp. MM5384-R2 | reverse complement strand
GTGCGGATTGCCCGTGTGAAAGTAGGTAATCGTCAGGCTCCCCTCCAGTCAGAAACCCCACCCGCCGCGGTGGGGTTTTTGCGTTTACGCGGCCGTCATCGGCAGAGATGACGTTTCGGAGACAATCCAGCCGCCACAATTCGACAATACGACGCCGGAAAGTGCGCGCGTCAACTCTCTTTCAATTGTTCGCGCTATGCTCACGTATTCCTTTCGGAAGCGCTCGCATCGAACGACCTATGAAATCAGATCTGGCAATGCAAACCTACGGCGCGGATTCGTCGGGTATGGTCTGCGGTTTCCGGTTTTCGCCGACGCTCGCCGGGCGGCCGATCGACGCGGACGAAGTCATCGACTGGTACCGCGAGCGCGAGGACGATGCCGGCACTAGCGCGACGGACGCTGGCGAGTTTCTATGGCTTCACTTCAATCTCGCGCATAGCGCGAGCGAGCGCTGGATGCGCACGCAACTCGATCTGCCCGAAACCTTTTTCGACGCCTTGCGCGAAGGCTCGCATTCGACGCGGATCGAGCATGCGGACGGCGCACTGCGCGCGGTCGTCAACGACGTCATGTTCAACCTCGAATTCATCCCGTCAGAAATCGCGACGCTGTGGATCTACGCACATAAGCGGCTCATCGTGACGGCGCGGCTGAAGCCGCTGCGCTCGGTCGACCGTTTGCGCGCGTCGGTGCGCGAAGGTGAAATATTCAGGTCACCTGCCGAACTGCTAGTTCATCTGATGCGCGACCAGGCCGACCTGCTCGTGCAGATCGTCCGCCGAACCAGTGCCGATGTCGATCGAATCGAGGATCGCTTTCTGTCGCAACGGCCGACGCAAAACCGCCTGGACCTCGGCGCGATGCGTCGCACGCTGACACGCCTGCAACGCATGCTGGCACCCGAACCGGGCGCGATTTTCCGCTTGCTGGCGAGGCCGCCTCGCTGGCTTCATGCGGAAGACGTGCAAGATCTGCGTGAATCGACGGAGGAGTTCTCGGTTGTGATTTCGGACGTAGCGGGATTGATCGAGCGGGTCAGATTGCTGCAGGAAGAAATCACCTCGCGCCTCGAGGAGCAGAACAACCGGACGCTATTTACGCTGACGCTCGTCACGGTGCTGGTGATGCCGATCAATATCGTCGCCGGTTTCTTCGGCATGAACGTCGGTGGCATTCCGCTCGCCGAGAACAAGCATGGCTTCTGGCTGATGGTGGTGCTGGTCGCCGGCTTTACCGGGCTGACAGGCTGGTGGGCGTTTCGCCGCAGGAGGGAGCGCTAGAAGGCGCGGCAGATTTGGCCCGCTTGTTACGGGCCCAAACCCGCCGGCGTGATCGAAGCCCGAACATGCCAGTCTCCGAATACGCTTCGCAGCGGTTCAAAGAGGGCAAGTACTCGTCGATTACTCGAGTGCGTTATTCGAGCGCGGCAGCCGGCCCAAAGAACTCGTAACGGCTCTGCGATTCCGGCACGCCGATCGCCTTCAGCCCTTTCTTGATCGCCTTCATGAACGCGACGGGCCCGAGGAAATACACGTCGACATCGCGCGTTTCCGGCAACCACTTCTTCAGATTCGCTTCGTCGACGTAACCGAGCGCGTGCGCTTCGGCATCGCCATCACGGCGCTCCTCGTAGCAATAGAAGCGCTTCAGTCGCGGATGGCGTGCGGCCAATGCATCGATTGCGCCGCGGAATGCATGCACGCCACCATGACGGGCCGCGTGAATGAAATGCACCGTACGATTGGTCTCCAGCGCGGCCTCCAGCATCGCCATCGTCGGCGTAATGCCAACACCGCCGCTGATCAGCACCAACGGCTTGTCGCCAGGTTGCAGCGTAAATTCGCCGGACGGCGCGAACAGATCGAGCGAGTCGTTTTCCTTGATCTGCTCGTGCAGATACTTCGACACGGTGCCATTCGGTTCACGCTTCACGCTGATGCGATATTCGCGGCCATCGCTCATTGCGGACAGCGAATAGTTGCGACGCACTTCTTCGCCGTCGATCACCAGACGCACGCCAATGTACTGACCCGGCTGAAACGCGAGCAATTCGCTGCCGTCATCGGGACGCAGATAGAACGACGTGATCTCGTCGCTTTCACGCATTTTGCGCGCGACGCGGAACAACCGCGTGCCGCGCCAGCCGCCGGGCGCTGCTGCGCTTTCGGCGTAGATCTTCTCTTCGAGGCCGATCAGCAGATCGGCGAGTTGTTGATACGCGGCGGCCCACGCTTCGATCACGGCGTCGGTTGCGACGTCCGCGCCGAGTACTTCGCGAATCGCGCGCAGCAGACACTTGCCGACGATCGGATAGTGCTCAAGCTGCACGTTCAGCGACACGTGCTTGTTGATTATCTGCGCGACTAGCCCGCCCAACTGCTCGAGCTGATCGATATGGCGCGCATACATCAGCACGCCGTTGGCCAACGCGCGCGGTTGCGCGCCGCTTGCCTGATTGGCTTGATTGAACATCGGGCGCACTTCCGGATGCTCGCTGAGCATCAGATTGTAGAAGTGCGTGGTGAGCGCCTCGCCGCCGCTTTCCAGGAGCGGCACGGTTGCTTTGATGATGGCGCGGTGTTCGGCGGATAGCATGTTTTTAAGTCCTGGTGAGAGTCTGAGTGAGCGTCTGTCTATCAGCGAATGTCACAGCCGGTTTCGGCAGACTGCCTCTGCTATCCACGATTCGTGCCAGGTATAAAATGCATGTAGATCAACGATCTGGCAATTAAGATGGTTCATTCGACCCTAGTCGAAAAGACTCGGCCCGCAGTCGATCTGACTACATGGGCGGTCCTCGATGTTCTTACCCCGCTGATTCTCGACCTGTCGCGCGAGCTGTCCGAGCGCGAGCGTTATCGGCGGCTGCTCAGCGCGCTGCGCTCGCTATTTCCGGGCGACGCGGCCGCTCTGCTACGCCTCGAAGGCGATACGCTGGTGCCGCTCGCCATCGACGGCTTGAGCAGCGATACGCTCGGGCGGCGTTTTCGCGTCGCCGAGCATCCGCGCTTTCAGGAGCTGCTGGCCCAGCCAGGGCCGACGCGCTTCGCCGCCGACTCCGATCTGCCCGATCCCTACGATGGCCTCGTGCAAGGAATGGCGCCCGGGCACCTCGAAGTGCACGACTGTCTGGGGTGCCCGCTGTTCATCCGCGGCGAGCCTTGGGGCTTGCTCACGCTCGACGCACTCGACCCGGCGCGCTTCGACACACTCGACATGGCCTCGCTGCAGGCGTTTCTCGGCCTCGCGGCCGCGACCGTGAGCGTCGTCGAACGCATCGACGCGTTGGCGCGCAATGGCGAGGAGGCGCAGCGCCGCGCCGAAGCGTATCGACTGGCGAGCAGCGAGAGCCGGCGCGAGCTGATCGGCAGCAGCGACGCGCATCGCCGCATGATCAAGGAGATCGAGGTGGTGGCCGCCAGCGATCTGACCGTGCTCGTCACCGGCGAGACCGGCGTCGGCAAGGAACTTGTCGCCAATGCGATCCACGCGCTGTCGCCGCGCGCAAACAAGCCGCTGATCAGCCTGAACTGCGCAGCGTTGCCCGATACGCTCGTCGAGAGCGAACTGTTCGGGCACGTGCGCGGCGCGTTTTCGGGAGCCTCGGCGGATCGACGCGGCAAGTTCGAACTCGCGGACGGCGGCACCATTTTCCTCGACGAAGTCGGTGAGTTGCCCCTCGCGGTGCAGGCAAAGCTGTTGCGCGTACTGCAGAACGGCCAGTTGCAGCGCATCGGCTCGGACCACGAACACAGAGTCGACGTGCGGCTCATCGCCGCAACCAATCGCGACCTCGCCGAAGAAGTGCGCGCGGGCCGCTTTCGCGCCGACCTCTATCATCGCCTCAGCGTGTATCCGCTGCGCGTGCCGTCGTTGCGCGAGCGTGGCCGCGACGTGCTACTGCTGGCGGGCTTCTTCCTCGAAGACAATCGCTCCCGGCTCGGCTTGCTGAGCCTGCGTCTTGCGGCTGACGCGCAGGCCGCATTGCTGCACTACACATGGCCCGGCAATGTGCGCGAACTGGAGCATCTGATCGGACGCAGTGCGCTGAAGGCGTTGGCGGCCAATCGTGAGCGCCGCCGTATTCTGACGTTGACGACCGCGGACTTCGCGTTGTCGGACGCACAAGATCATGAAGCCAATCAAATCGCCACGCAGAGCGAGGAGAGCGAGACGAAAGACTTTCGCAGCGCGGTCACCGAGTTCGAACGCAATCTCGTTCTCGAAGCGCTGATCCGCAACAGGCAGAACTGGGCCGCGGTCGCGCGCGAGCTGGGGCTGGACCGGGCGAATCTGAATCGGCTGGCTAAACGGCTCGGGCTCAAATGAGCGAACAGGCGCAGGGGTGCCGTCGCGGCCCGGCACGAGGGTCAAGCCACATCGAACCGCCGATCGCGCCGACAACAGATCGTCAGCGCCGCTCGCCGCTCGCTGGGCTCAACGTCTTAACGAAAAACAAAGGCCCGCTTCGGAAAATCGAACTTCGCGGAACGCAGCGCGTCGGTCATAGTGGGCCCTAACGAGGACCAACACACTGAATCTGGAGACTCCGTCATGTCCGCTGCCCCAGAGAAACTCGACGATTGGCTCAACAAGCAGGCGGTGGCCGAAGACGACATCACCGCGTTTCCATTGAAGGCGCTTGCCGCCACGCTCGATCGCGAGGAAAGCGGTAACACCGTGCCGCCGTTGTGGCACTGGCTGTACTTTCTGCCGGTCACGCCGCTATCCGAAGTCGGTCCCGACGGACATCCGAAGCGTGGCGGTTTTCTGCCGCCCGTGCCACTGCCGCGCCGCATGTGGGCTGGCGGCCGGCTCACGTTTCATGCGGCGCTGAAGATCGGCGAGCATGCGCGGCGCACGTCGACGATCGCCAATATCGAGGACAAGACCGGCCGCTCGGGCCGCCTCGTGTTCGTCACCGTGCAACATACGATCGAAGTCGATGGCGAGTTGAAGCTCGAAGAGGAGCACGACATCGTCTATCGCGACGCGCCGCAGGAGGGCGCGCGGCCGCAACAGCCGGCGCCCGCGCCCGAAGACGAAACATGGCGGCGCACGATCGACGCCGATGCCGTGATGCTGTTGCGCTACTCGGCGCTGACGTTCAACGGCCATCGCATTCACTACGATCATCCTTATGTCACGCAGGTCGAAGGCTATCCGGGCCTCGTCGTGCATGGCCCGCTGATCGCGACGCTGCTGGTCGATCTCGTGCGCCGAGAACTGCCGCAAGCGACGCTGCAAAGCTTCGCGTTTCGCGCGCTTCGCCCCACGTTCGCGGACCAGCCGTTCACGGTATGCGGCAAGCCCGCCGCCGACGGCAAGACCATCGACCTGTGGGCGAAGGACCACGAAGGTTATCTGACCATGCGCGCGACCGCCGCGCTCGCCTGAATTCCGCGAGACTCGACTATGCAAACCACGCAACACGATTCGTTCCAGGACATTCGCGAGGCCGTGCGCGATCTGTGTCAGCAGTTTTCCGGCGAGTACTTTCGCAAGATCGACGAGGCGCGCGGCTATCCGGAAGAGTTCGTCGACGCGCTGACGAAGGCCGGCTGGCTCGCCGCGCTGATTCCGCAGGACTTCGGCGGCTCGGGGCTCGGGCTCACGGAAGCGTCGGTGATCATGGAGGAGATCAATCGCGCGGGCGGCAACTCGGGCGCGTGCCACGGGCAGATGTACAACATGGGCACGCTGCTGCGGCACGGTTCGGAAGAACAGAAGCGCAAGTATCTGCCGAAGATCGCGAACGGCGACCTGCGTTTGCAATCGATGGGCGTGACCGAGCCGACCACCGGCACCGATACGACGAAGATCAAGACGACCGCAGAGCGGCGCGGTGACCGTTACGTGATCAACGGTCAGAAGGTGTGGATCTCGCGCGTGCAACACTCGGACCTGATGATTCTGCTCGCACGCACCACTTCGCTCGCGGACGTAAAGAGGAAATCAGAGGGCATGTCGATCTTCATCGTCGATCTGCGCGAGGCGATCGGTCATGGCCTGACCGTGCAGCCGATTCTGAACATGGTCAATCACGAGACCAACGAGCTCTTTTTCGACAACCTCGAAATTCCCGCCGAGAATCTGATCGGCGAGGAAGGGCAAGGCTTCAAATACATTCTCGATGGCCTGAACGCGGAGCGCACGCTGATCGCCGCGGAATGCATCGGCGACGGTTACTGGTTTGTCGATAAAGTCACCGAATACGCGAAGGAGCGCGTCGTGTTCGGCCGGCCGATCGGACAAAACCAGGGCGTGCAGTTTCCGATCGCGCGCTCCTTCATCAACGTCGAGGCAGCGAGCCTGATGCGCTTCGAAGCAGCACGTCGTTTCGACGCACATCAACCGTGCGGTGCGCAGGCGAATATGGCGAAGCTGCTCGCGGCGGATGCGTCGTGGGAAGCGGCCAATGCGTGCCTGCAATTTCACGGCGGCTTCGGCTTCGCATGCGAGTACGACGTCGAGCGCAAGTTTCGTGAAACGCGTCTGTATCAAGTCGCGCCGATATCGACCAATCTGATTCTCTCGTACGTGGCCGAGCATATCCTCGGGCTGCCGCGTTCGTTCTGACCCGCTGGCGGACATCATGAGACCACTCGACGGTATCAAGGTCATCACGCTCGAACACGCGATTGCCGCGCCGTTCTGCACGCGTCAACTGGCGGATCTCGGGGCGCGCGTGATCAAGATCGAACGGCCCGGCGTCGGCGATTTCGCGCGCGGCTATGACGAACGTGTGCATGGGCTGTCATCGCACTTCGTGTGGACCAATCGCTCGAAGGAGAGTCTTTCGCTCGACCTGAAGCAGCCCGCGGCGGCCGAGATTCTCGATGCGTTGGTTGCCGATGCCGACGTGCTCGTGCAGAACCTCGCGCCAGGCGCGGCCGCCCGGCTTGGCCTCGGCTACGACACATTGAGCCACAAGTCTCCGAAGTTGATCGTCTGCGATATTTCCGGCTACGGCGCGGACGGTCCGTATCGCGACAAGAAGGCGTACGACCTGCTGATTCAAAGCGAGTCCGGCTTCCTGTCGATCACCGGTTCGCCCGGCGCGCCAGCGAAAGCGGGCTGTTCGATCGCCGATATCGCGGCGGGCATGTACGCGTATTCGAACATCCTGAGCGCGCTGTTGCAGCGTGGGCGCACAGGGCGCGGTTGCGGCATCGATGTATCGATGCTCGAGAGCATGGTCGAGTGGATGGGTTATCCGCTCTACTACGCGATCGACGGTCAGTCGCAGCCCGCGCTTGCGGGCGCCGCGCATGCAACGATCTATCCTTATGGCCCGTTTCCCGCTGGCGACGGCAAGACGGTCATGCTTGGCCTGCAGAACGAACGCGAATGGAAGCTGTTCTGCGAGCGCGTGCTCGAACAGCCTGAACTGGCAACCGACGAACGCTTCGCATCGAACTCGAAACGCACTGCGGCGCGCGACGCCTTGCGCGAGGTGATCGTCGCGGCGTTCGCGAAGCAGAGCGCGGCGCACGTGATCGATCGACTCGATGAGGCGGGCATCGCGAACGCGCAGATGAATACGCTCGCCGACGTCTGGGCGCATCCGCAACTGAAGGCGCGCGAGCGCTGGCAGGAAGTCGGCACGGCAACGGGGACGATACCCGCATTGCGGCCGCCCGGTCTGCCTTCCGACCTCGAGCCGCGAATGGACCCTGTGCCCACGCTTGGTCAACATACGGAAGCAATTCTGCGTGAGCTCGGCTACGACAATGGGCGTATCGACGCGCTGCGCGCGGCGGGCACGATCTGATTCGGTAACGACCCATGAACTACCATCCCAGTCTCACACTTGCCACTTTCGCCGCGCAACTCGACTTCGACCGCATCCCGCACGAGGTCGTCGAGCGTACCGTCAACCTGTATGTCGATTGGCTCGGCTCGGCGCTGGCCGGCAAAGGCGCGCGCCCGGTCGAGACGATCGCGCGGTTCGCACGCACGGCAGCCGGGGCGACGAACGAGGGCCTCTGCGAGGTGCTGATCGACCGCGGTCGCACCACGCCGTATTTCGCCGCGATGATCAACGGCGCGGCATCGCATTTCGCCGAACAGGACGATGTGCACAATGGCTCGGTGTTTCATCCGGCGACCGTGGTGTTTCCGGTTGCGCTCGCGTTGGCACAGGCAAAGCGAGCGTCGGGGCGCGACTTCATCGCGGCGGCGGTGGCGGGATACGAGGTCGGCATTCGCATCGGCGAATTTCTCGGGCGCTCGCACTACAAGGTGTTTCACACCACGGGCACGGTCGGCACGGTCGCGGCCGCGGCAACGGCAGGACGCTTGCTGGGTTTGTTGCCGTCCCAAATGCTCGATGCGTTCGGCTCGGCGGGCACGCAGGCGAGCGGCCTATGGGAATTTCTGCGCGACGCCGCCGACTCGAAGCAACTGCACACCGCGATGGCCGCCGCGAACGGCCTGATGGCCGCGCAACTCGCCGCCGACGGCTTCAAGGGCGCGACGCACATTCTCGAAGGCGCCCAGGGCATGGCCGCGGGCATGTCGAGCGACGCCGATCCGGCGCGCCTCGTCGATCGGCTTGGCAGCCGCTGGGCGACCGCGGAGACGTCGTTCAAGTATCACGCGGCGTGCCGCCATACGCATCCGGCCGCCGATGCGCTGCTCGCCGTCGTGCAGACGCATCGTTTCGCGCCGCGCGACATCGCGAAGGTCGTCGCGCACGTGCATCAAGGCGCGATCGATGTGCTCGGTCCCGTAGTCGCGCCGCGCACCGTACATCAGGCGAAGTTCAACATGGGCACAGTGCTCGGGCTGGTCGCGCATCACGGCTATGCCGGCGTGACCGAATTCGAGCAGGGTTTCGACGCGAGCGAGATCGCCGCGTTTCGCGACAAGGTCACAATGGCGCTCGACGCTGAAGTCGACGCCGCCTATCCCGCACGCTGGATCGGCAAGGTCACGGTGACGACGACCGACGGCCGCGTGTTCGATGGGCGTGTCGATGAGCCGAAGGGCGATCCAGGCAATACCTTGTCGCGCGACGAGATTGCGACGAAGCTGCATCGGCTGGCGGCGTTTTCGGGTGCGGCTAGCGAAGAGGAGGCGGCGCAACTGCTTCGCCGCGCATGGCATATTGCCGAAGAGAAGCAGATTGGCTCGGTATTCGATGCAACTTCGCGCACGATGGTGGCGGCATGAGCGCGTTGCCCCGGTCGTATCTGTTCGTGCCTGGGAATCGGCCTGAGCGGTTTGACAAGGCCTATGCGGCCGGCGCGGATGCGGTGATTCTCGATCTGGAAGACGCGGTGCAGCAGGATCAGAAGGTGCCGGCGCGTGCGACGGTTGTGGCGGCGGTGTCGACTAACGCATCGCGGGCCGCCTGGGTGCGTATCAATGGCTCGGATACGCCATGGTTTCCAGATGACGTTGCGGCGCTCGTTGGGCAGACCGGCGTGGCCGGAATCGTGCTGCCGAAGGCTGAGACGCGCGAACAGATCAACGCGGTGCTGGCGAACGCGCATCCGGCGTTGAGCGTGCTGCCGATTGTCGAGACTGCGCGCGGGTTCGCGAATCTTGCGGAGTTATGCAGCGCGCCGCGCGTGCTGCGTATCGTCTTCGGTACGCTGGATTTCAGATCGATCTCGGCATCGATGGGGATGGCGAGGAGTTGTATCTGTTTCGCTCGCAGATCGTGCTTGCGTCGAGGCTGGCTGGCATTGGTGCGCCGGTGGATGGCGTGTCGACGACCATTACCGATGCTGATGCGGTGCAAGCTGATGCGCGGCGCGGCCGGCGGTTCGGTTTCGGCGGCAAGCTTTGCATTCATCCGAAGCAGATCGAGCCGGTGCATCGCGCGTATGCATGGAGTGACGCCGAGGTGGAGTGGGCGCAACGGGTGCTTGCGGCTGTCGAGGCGAGCCATGGCGCCGCGGTTGCCGTGGATGGGAGGATGGTCGATATGCCGGTGATTCTGCGGGCGCGGAGGGTTGTGGGCGATTCCGAAAGCTTCTGACAATGCGGTTTTCCGTCGCCCCTACCCCCCATCGTCGCACTTGAATAGTTAGCAGGTCACATGCTAGATTAAGTTGTTATCGGTAACGCATTTCGACGGAAAGTTTCGCTGTCGCAACGTTGTCGATAAAGAAGTTCTGTTCCTCTCAGCACGTCAAAAAATACCCTCCCGATGAGTACTATTCAAAATCCAGTTCTGCGCGGCTTCAACCCGGATCCTTGTGTGTGCCGTGGCAAGGATGCGTGGTATATCGCGGTTTCAACGTTTGAATGGTATCCGGGCGTTCTCATTTACGAATCAAAAGATTTCGTCAACTGGGAACTCAAGGCCACGCCTCTCGACAGACTATCGCAATTGAACCTGATCGGAGAGCAGCCGTCCGGAGGCATATGGGCGCCAGCCCTCTCCTATCACGACGGTCTTTATTGGCTCGTCTATACCGACACCAAGGCATGGAAAGGCGAGCAGAAGATCTCCCCGCTTCGTGACATGCACAACTACCTCGTAACCGCCCCGGACATCACCGGACCCTGGTCGGAGCCCGTGCATCTCGTGTCCGGTGGATACGATCCATCCCTGTTCCACGACGAATCTGGCAAAAAGTGGCTCGCCTATATCCGGCGCGATTTCAGAGGTATCTACGAAGACCTGTTCGTCGGAATCGTTCTGCGGGAATACTCGGTGCAGGAGGAAAAGCTGATCGGCGACGAGCACGTCATCTATAAAGGCGCCAACCTGAAGACCGATTACTTCATGAAATGTCAGATCTACGAGGCTCCGCATTTGCTGAAGAAGGGAGACTGGTACTACCTGATCACAGCGGAGGGGGGCACAGGCTATACACATGCAACGTGTGTATCCAGGTCCCGCGACATTTTCGGTCCATACGAGCTTCATCCTGATACGCCGATGCTCACGTCGCGCGACGCGAATGGACGGATTCAGCGGACCGGCCACGGCAATCTGGTCGAGGGTCCCAACGGCCAGTGGTACATGACGTACCTCGGATCGAGACCAATCGATGCGCACACGAAGCGCTCGCCGCTAGGCCGTGAAACCTGTGTCGCACCTATCGAATGGCATGCCGACTGGCCCCGCCTCGCCAGTGGCGGAGTGGTTCCGGCCGAATCTTTTGCGATCGACTCGGATATCGAGCAAAGGCTCGACAGCAGTTGGACGATCGATTTCGGACAACGTGCCGCGCTGCCCCTGGAACTGCAGAGTCTGCGCATCCCCATCGGCGACGACTGGTGCAATCTTCACGAACGTCCGGGCTATCTGCGGATAAGGGGGCAAGAGTCGCCGACTTCGCGGTTCCATCAAAGCTTGTTGGCCTGTCGCATCCGCGACTGGCAGTTCGAAGTCGAAACCGCGCTGGAATTTTCACCCAAGTCATATCTGCACATGGCTGGGCTTATGGCGCGTTACGACGAGAACACCTTCTACTATCTGTTCGTCACGCGCGACGACGACGGCACAAAAATCCTGTCCTACATGGAAATGGATGCCGGCAGCTTCGCCTACAGCAATCGACTGGCGACGCTGCCCGAGGCCACCGGGATCGACCTGCGGATTCGCGTCGTGGACGCGAAACTGCGCTTCTTCTATCGCTTGACGCACGGTGACTGGAAGGATCTTGAACTGGAAAAGGATTTCACGAAACTCAGCGATGAATATGCAACCCCCATCGGCTTCACGGGGGCATTCGCGGGTATCACCGTCAACGACATGCTTGGCTTTCGCGAGCCTGCCGATTTCAAGTCGTTCTCGTACCGCCAATTGATCGGCTAAAGCTCGGATTTCGTGTCATCGCTGTCATTTAATAATAAGGAAGATCTCATGCGCTTTCGTTGGAGACATCGCTACCTCGTGCTGCTTATTTTGTTCGCAATCTATCTGCTCTGTTACATGGACAGAATGATCATGGCAGCGGCTATTCCATTCATTGCGTCCGAGTTTCATCTGTCCGCGATGGAAATGGGTGGGATCCTGAGCGCGTTCTTCTTTAGCTACGCGCTATGTCAGATCCCGGCTGGCCTGCTTGCAGACAGATTCGGTCCGCGGCTGATGACGACGATCGGCATCACCTGGTGGACGATTTTCACCGCGCTTACCGGACTGTGCAATTCGCTCGGCTTGATGCTGGTGGTGCGGGTCGCGTTCGGCATCGGCGAAGCGCTCTTTCCTCCCGCCGCGTTCAAGGCACTGTCGGCGTGGTTCCCAAAGCGCGAAGTGGGACGGGCAACCGGGTTGATGATGACCACTAATGCGCTGGGACCCGCACTGGCGCCGCTGTTCGTGGCGGCCGTGATGTCCGCGTGGGGCTGGCGCGCGATTTTCACGAGTCTGTTCATACCCGGTGTCGCGATGGCCGTATTCGGCTGGATCTATATCAGAAGCAGCCCGAAAGACAGCAAGCACGTTTCGAAGATCGAATTGGAGGAAATCGGTACCAGCGAAGAGTCTTTGTCTGCCTCTGCCGGCAAAGCGGATTTTGCTGGTTTGGTGAAAACGCCGCTGGTCTGGTGGTGCTTCGTCACCTTGTTCGTTTTCAGCATTGCCTCGTGGGGCATCATGAGCTGGTTCCCGACGTATCTGCTGAAAGCGCGCGGCCTTTCGACGGCCAGAATGGGCATTATGGCGTCGGTGCCATTTCTCGTCGGCACGATTGCCTATTGCATCACGGGCTTTCTTTCCGACAAGTTCTTCCGCAATCGTCGCGAATTGCTTGTCGTCCTCGGCTGCGTCGTGGCCGCCATCTTTGCCTATCTGACGGCCCATGCGGAGACCGCGGAAACGGCAGTGTTCTATCAGACGATCGGCTATTTCTTCTCAACCATGGCCGGCTGTTCGCTGTACACCATCCCGAACGTCGCGCTGCCGAACAAGGTCGTCGGGTCGGCAATCGGCTTTGTCAATGCGGCGGGTCAGCTGGCAGGATTTCTTTCCCCGCTGATCGTCGGTTACATCCTGACCAGGACGAATGACGACTTCAATGTCGTATTCCACCTCTTCGTCGGCTGCTTCTTGTTGGCTTCGGTCTCCGCCTGGTTCATCAATACGAGGACGGACCTCAGCGACTCTGTCACGCGGAGCGCCGGCGTAGAAGTGCCCGTGCAGAACCGGACAGCGGGATAAACGGCGCGACGGGGCTTGAGCCGGCGATAATTCCGGCTCGGTCACCGGCTTTGGGCAACGACTCGATCAGTTCATGGATGCGCATCCTGAACTCGAAATCGAGTTCATCGCGCGCGATCATTTCGACGATCTCGTTCTCGAGGGCTTTGACCTCGCGCTGCGGTTCGGCGCTGCCGCCTTTCGGGTATGCAAATCGCTTCTTTACCATTCCCTTAATCAAACCGGAACACTCACCTCCAAAAAGCCCAATTCCCACCCCACGTCACCTGTCGCACTCTTGAAGCCAACGGCCCTGCACGATCCTGCAACGGCCGTTCAGCGCTCTGCCCCGAGCCGCCGCATCGAACGAAGGCGGTCTCGCAGAACTGTTCCGCGCTCGCGCCTCTCGCCCGCGCGCAGACTAAAAAGACAGGAGACACAATTTGCCAGCCCCCATCAACTCCGGCGCACGCCTCGACCGCCTGCCGATCACCCGCTTCCACTGGAACATCCTCGGCCTGATCGGCGCGGGTGCTTTCCTCGACGCCTTCGACATCTATCTCGCCAACGGCGCGCTCGCGGCGATGGTCAAAACCGGCTTCACCGATCTCCGCCTCGGCTCGTTCTTCATCTCCGCGACCTTCATGGGCATGATGATCGGCGCGGGGCTGGCAGGCTATCTCGGCGACCGCTTCGGTCGACGCTATTCGTATCAGGCCAATCTCGCGATCTTCGGCATCGCATCGCTCGCCGCCTGCTTCGCGCCGAACATCTACTGGCTGATCCTGCTGCGCTTCGTCATGGGCATTGGCCTTGGCGCCGAACTCGTGGTCGCGGCCGGCACGCTGTGTGAGTTCGTGCCACCCGCCACACGCGGCCGCTGGACCGCGCTGCTCGCGCTGATCATCAACTCCGGTCTGCTCGGCGCGACCGCAGTCGGCTATTGGGTAATTCCACATCTCGGCTGGCGCTACATGTTCGCGATCGCGGGGATTGGCGCGATGGTCGTGTGGTTCCTGCGGCATCGGATGCCGGAATCGCCGCGCTGGCTCGAAACGGTCGGCCGGCTCGAAGAGGCGGAGGCCACCGTCTCGGCAATCGAGCGACAGGTCGAGGCGCGTGTCGGCAAGCTGCCGCCGGTTTCGCGCGTGGTCAGTCACGAGGTGCCGGCCGCGCCGTTCTCGGCGCTGTTCGCGCGCGGCATGATCGGCCGCACGCTGGTCGCCGCGCTGACCTGCATGGCGGTCAACATGTCGCTGTACGGTTTCGTCGCGTGGCTGCCGACGTTCTTCGTCAAGGAAGGCCTGACCATCGTGCAGTCGCTCGGCTTCGTGCTGCTGATGTCGTTCGGTGCGCCGGCCGGCGCTGTCGTCGGTTATCTCGTGACGGACCGCCTGGGGCGACGCAACGGCATCGTGCTGTTCTCGCTTGCAACGATCGTGCTCGGCTTCGTCTACGTGCAGATGCGCGCGCCAGTGCCGATCGCGGTCGTCGGTTTCGCGCTCGTCACGACGATCTACACGGTCTGCACGCTCGGCCTGTTCGGCTATATCCCCGAGCTGTTTCCGACCGCGCATCGCTTGCGCGGCACCGGCGTGGCCGGCACGTGCGGCCGCGCGGCGTCGATGTCGACACCCTACGTCGCGCTGCTGCTCTACACGGAGTTCGGCGTGACGGGTGTGCTGACGATGGTCGGTGGCGTGCTGTTGTTGCTGAGTATCGCGATTCTCGCGCTGCGCATCGAAACGAGTCAGCAGACGCTCGAAGAGATTTCGCCCGATGCCGAGCTGATACCGCAAGCGGAGATGATGCGAGAGTCGGCTTAAGCCGTGCGCGCATCAAGGTGATCTGTCGATTCGGATCTTTCCCCGGCTAAATTTTCGCTGCACTAGGTTAAGATGAAAGTTTGCTTTGCACATGCTTCGCTAGCAGCTTTCATCATGCACTTTGATTTCGTCGATTTACGCCTGCTCCTGCATATCGCCGACACGCGCAACCTCGCGCGTGCGGCGGAGCGTTCGCACCTGTCGGCGCCGGCCGCCAGCAACCGGGTCAAGAATCTCGAGGAGCAGCTCGGCATCAAGCTGCTCTATCGAACCAGCCAGGGCGTGACGCCGACGCCCGCGGGCGAAGCCTTCGTGCATCACGCGCGGCTCGTGCTCGAACGCGTCGAGCATCTGGCCGGCGACATGCAGGAGTATGGCGAGGGCATCAAGGGCCACGTGCGCATCTGGGCCAACACGACCGCGATCAGCGAGTTTCTGCCGGCCGTGCTGAGCCGTTTCCTGCGCGATCACCCGGACGTGAACATCGATCTGCGCGAAGTGCTGAGCGGCGAGATCGTCAAGGGCGTCGCCGACAGCGCGACCGATATCGGGATCGTCGCGGGCAATGTGCATGCCGAGCATCTGCAGATGCTGCCATATCGCGACGATCGGCTCGTGCTGGTTACGTCGTGCGAGCATCCGTTCGCGAGACAAGCGTCGGTCGATTTTTCGCAGGTGCTGAACGCGAACTTCGTGAGCCTGCCGACGTCGAGCGCGATTCACGCGTTCATCACGAGTGCCGCCGATGCGCTCGGCGCGCGTCTCAAACTTCGCATCCAGGTCGGCAACTTCGAGGCCGCGTGCCGGATGATCGAAGCGGGTGTCGGAATCGGCATCGTGCCGGAGTCGGTCGCGCTGCGGCACAGAAAGACGATGCAGATCGCGATCGTCGGCCTGAACGATCCGTGGGCCGTGCGCAAGCTGAAGATCTGCGTGCGCAGTCTGAAGGACTTGCCGCCGTTCGCGCGTGTGCTGGTCGACCGGTTGATGGCGGTGCTGGAGGAGGATGGGGGGCCAGATGCTTGACGCGCGGGCGTGAGACCCGCCCGAAGTCTGACGAAGTTTCCTTCTGGAAACAGCGCCGCCTTTTGTCAACCGGTATTTCACTCCCCAAGCATCTTCTTGCCGCCACAAAAACCCGCGTGTATAGTTTCCGAACTTACTCTTGTTTCGTATCGGAAATTAAAGGGGTTCACATGGACGCGTCCACTATCCTCGCGGATCTCGGCATTGCCCAAGCCGCGCAAGCCGGCGATATCGCCGTTCATTCGCCGATCACCGGCGAGCTCATCGGCCGTGTGGCCAGCCAGACGGCGGTCGAGGTCGACGCGGCGCTCGCCCGGGCCAAAGACGCGTTTGCCGTGTGGCGTAACGTGCCGGCGCCGCGCCGCGGCGAGCTGGTGCGGCTGCTCGGCAATCGGCTGCGCGAACAGAAGCAGGCGCTCGGCAGCCTCGTCTCGCTGGAGACGGGCAAGATCCTGCAGGAAGGCATGGGCGAAGTGCAGGAAATGATCGACATCTGCGATTTCGCGGTCGGTCTGTCGCGTCAGCTGTACGGTTTGACGATCGCGTCCGAGCGCCCGGGTCATCGGATGGCGGAGTCGTGGCATCCGCTCGGCACCTGCGTCGTGATCTCGGCGTTCAATTTCCCGGTGGCGGTCTGGTCATGGAATGCGGCGCTCGCGCTGGTGTGCGGCAACGCGGTGATCTGGAAGCCGTCGGAAAAGACACCGCTCTCGGCGCTGGCCGTGAACAGGATTCTCGAAGACGCGCTGAAGGAATTCGGCGACGCGCCAGCCGGCCTGGCCGCATTGATCAACGGCGGGCGCGACGTGGGCGAAAAGCTCGTGGCCGATCCGCGCGCGTCGATCGTCAGCGCGACGGGCAGCACGGAAATGGGTCGCAAGGTTGGCGTCGAAGTAGCGAAGCGCTTCGGCCGCTCGCTGCTCGAACTCGGTGGCAACAACGCCGGCATCGTCACGCAGACGGCCGACCATGAACTCGCGATGCGCGGCATCCTGTTCTCGGCGGTCGGTACGGCCGGTCAGCGCTGCACGTCGCTGCGGCGTCTGTTCGTGCACGACAGCGTGTACGAGAAGACCGTCGAGCGTCTGAAGCAGCTGTATAGCCGCGTGCCGATCGGCAATCCGCTCGAAAAGGGCACGCTGATGGGGCCGCTGATCGACCGTCAATCGTTCGACCGCATGCAGGAAGCGCTGCACCAGGCGAAGGCCGAGGGCGGCAAGGTGTTTGGCGGCGAGCGAGTCGACGTGAAGGGTTATGAGGGCGGCTACTACGTGCGTCCGGCCATCGTCGAGATGCCGTCGCAAACGTCGGTCGTGCTGAAGGAAACGTTCGCGCCAATTCTGTACGTGCTGCGCTATGCCGATTTCGCCGATGCGGTCGAGGCGAACAACGCAGCGCATCACGGCTTGTCGTCGTGCGTGTTCACGAGCGACCTGCGCGAAGCGGAACGCTTCCTGTCCGCGTCGGGCAGCGACTGCGGCATCGCGAACGTCAACATCGGACCGAGCGGCGCGGAGATCGGCGGTGCGTTTGGCGGCGAAAAGGAAACGGGCGGCGGGCGCGAGTCGGGCTCGGATGCATGGAAGGCTTATATGCGTCGCGCGACCAATACCGTGAACTACTCGTCGGCGTTGCCGCTTGCGCAGGGTATCGACTTCAATCTCGACTGAGCGCGCAAGTGTGACGTCGTGAACGATGGCGGCGCATCGCGTTGATGCCGGTGGGCCGCCGCCGTCCGGCGCGCCACAGCCGCGCGTTCCAGATAGCAATCCGTTTGCGCCGCCCGGCGTTCCGGAGCGGCCACGTTACTCGTGGAGTAAGACGTGAGTTCGAAAGTCGTGATCGTCGGCGGTGGGGTGATCGGCAGTTCGATTGCGTATTTCTTGCGGCTGTCCGATCCGACAGTCGGCGTCACGGTAATCGAGCGCGATCCGACCTATGCGCGTTCGTCGTCGGCCTTGTCGGCGGCATCGATCCGGCAGCAATTTTCTACGCCGCTTTCCATTCAGATGTCGCTGTTCGGCATCGAGTTTCTTCGCTCGATCGGCGAGCGGCTCGAAGTCGACGGCACCCGGCCCTCGATCGATCTGCACGAAGGCGGCTACCTGTTTCTCGCGACACCTGCCGGTGAAGCGACGCTGCGCGAGAATCACGCGCTGCAAAAAAGCCTCGGCGCGGATATCAGCCTTCTCGACACGCATGGCTTGCAAACGCGCTTCCCTTGGCTCAATACCGACGACCTCGTTGCCGGCGCTTATGGCGAAAGCGGCGAGGGCTGGTTCGACGGCTACGGTTTAGTACAGGCGCTGCGCAAGAAAGCGCAGGCGCTCGGCGCGCGCTATGTCGCGGCAGACGTTACCGCGCTGCATCGCGAGGGCAATCGCGTCACGCAGGTACAAACCGCTGACGGTGAGACTTATGCTTGCGACGTCGTCGTCAACGCGGCCGGCGCATGGTCGCGCAAGGTCGCACAGATGGTCGGCATCGATCTGCCCGTCTATGCGCGGAGGCGCAGTATCTTCAACGTCACGTCGCCGGCAAAGCTTGAACGCTGTCCGCTGCTGATCGATCCGAGCGGCGTGTACTTCCGGCCTGAAGGAAATTCGTATATCTGCGGCACGTCGCCGTCGGCCGATAACGATCCCGACGATCTACCGCTCGATGAAGTCGATCACGTGCTATTCGACGACGTGATCTGGCCGACGCTCGCCAATCGCGTGCCGCAATTCGAGGCGCTGCGCGTGCAGAACTGCTGGTCCGGCTATTACGAATACAACGTGCTCGATCAGAACGCGATCATTGGCCGTCACCCGGATATCGATAACTGCATTTTCGCGAACGGCTTCAGCGGCCACGGTTTGCAGCAAGGGCCGGCAACCGGACGCGGCATCAGCGAATTGATTCTGCATGGCCGCTATGCGACTCTCGATCTCAGTTCACTAAGCTTTACGCGCGTGCTCGAAAACCGGCCGATCATCGAAAAGAACGTGGTGTAGCGCCTTATATGGCTCGATGCGCGGGTCATGCGAAAAACGCAATAAATAGTACGTAGATATCGTTTGCCGCAGATCCCGCCGATGGCCACAATCGACGCCGATTGTCTTCGACATCCCAATCGATATCACACGCAAGGCAGGCGGCCGTCATCATGTTCTCGTTCAATTCCGCATTCGAAGCCCCGAGCGGCTCGCCGATCCGGGAGCTGTTCAAATATCTCGCGCGGCCTGGCATGATCTCGTTTGCCGGCGGCTATCCGGCGAGCGATCTGTTCGACCGTGCAGGACTCGATGCCGCGGCCGCGCGCGCCTCGCAACAGCCGACGCTGTGTCTGCAATATGGCCCGACTGACGGTATCGCGATCCTCAAGGAACAGCTCGCGCAGCTGATGGCACGGCGCGGCACGCCATGCGCGCCAACAGACCTGCTGGTGACGACCGGTTCGCAACAAGGATTCGATCTGTTGCTGCGCGTGATGGTCGCGCCCGGCGACGTCGTGCTCGTCGAGCAGCCCGCGTATCCGGCCACTTTGCAGGCGCTGAAGCTGCAACAGGCCGACGTCGTCACGGTGCCCGTCGATCAACACGGCCTCGACGTGGCGAAGCTCGCCGCGGTGCTCGAGACGGGCACGCTGCGTCGCGCTCCCAAGCTGCTGAACACGGTGCCGACGTTCGCGAATCCGACCGGCGCGACGTTGTCGCTCGAACGTCGAATCGCATTGTTGAAACTGGCGGCGCGTTATCGGTTCGTGATCGTCGAAGACGATCCGTATGGCGATCTGCGTTTCGATGGCACGGCAGTGCCTTCGCTTTTCGCATTGAGCGAGCGGGTGCCCGGTTCACGCGATTGGGTCGTGCATTTATCGAGTCTGTCGAAGATCGTCGCGCCGGGTTGGAGCGGCATCTGCCGCGCGCTATGCGATGCGCTCGACACGCATCTCGCGCGGCACATCGCATTTCATCGTCCGGCCGGCGGCATGTTCGTGTGGGCGCGTCTGAACGCGGCACGCGATGCGTCCGACTATCTGCGCGTGTGCATCGAACAGAACGTGATGTTCGTCCCGGGTGTCGCGTTTTACAAGGACGCGGCCGATAGAGCTGCGCTGCGCCTGTCGTTTGCCGCGCCGGGTGTGGAGGAGATTGAAACCGGCGTGCACCGAATGAACCGCGCGCTCGAGCAGTACTGCGACGAGCAATAAAATCCTGATTGCATCAACACAATCAGTGGAATGCGGCAGATTACCCGGCGAGCATCTAATGTGCAGCCGGGTTTTTTTATCCAAATGCCAACAATTGTGGCGATTTAACAGAATTCACCGCATTCCTTATTAATCGCGAATCGCGTTGAGTTCGAATAGGCAATCGTTTTCGTCCGCGCGTGCCTTCTATGAGACCGACCGTGGCAAGCCGCAGATGAGGCCGCCCGGGATTGCCACGTCGAACGGCGCGTACGCGCGAGTGGCCCCTCAAATGATTGCCCCCAATGAAATCGTCATTGCACGCCTTAATTTCAAAATTATGCAATTCGAATAAATTCTGGCATTGCCAAATCTTGTAATGGAAGTGGCCGATTTATATGCGGAAATGCCATTTATAAAGATAAGAAACCGTGTAATTATCGTGCTTGCCGGCCGGCTTCCGTTTTGCGTGATTCCCGGAATGTCTGAAAGACAGGTTTTGCACGGGTTCGCGCCACACGAGTCGGCCTTCGCACGGGAAAGCATCGTCGCCCGTCGCGTTCGCCCATGCATGCCGCATATGAGTGCCGCACGAGAATGCGTGAGTGGGCCACAAAAACGTTAAATGAGGAAAAGGGGGCAACGCAATGAATTCACTCGACGAGAAGCGGCCGCTGCTGATCTACGACGGCACGCTCGGCGACCTCTACGGCATCTTTTTCAGAAACCTTGCGCTGCAAATCGTGACGCTCGGTATTTACCGCTTCTGGGCGACCACGAACAACCGCCGATATGTCTGGTCGCGCATGCGGTTTCAGGACGAGCGCTTCGAGTACACGGGCACCGGGGGCGAGTTATTCAAGGGCTTTCTGTTCGCGATCGTGGCCGTGTTCAGCGCGGTGTTCGCGGCTGGCTCGCTAAGCGTGGTCTTGCGCATGCTGACGAAAAGCGCGGCACTCGGTTGGCTGCCTGTCATCGCGTTGTATCTGCTGATCGTCGTGCTCGCGACGGGTGCGTTTTTCGGCGCGCAGCGCTATCGGCTGAGCCGGACGCAGTGGTGCGGTATTCGCGGCGGCATGACCGGTTCGGCGCTCGGCTTCGGCGTGCGCGCGTTGCTGTACGCGCTGTTGTGCGTTGTTACGCTTGGCCAGATGACGCCGTGGACATCGATGCGTCTAACGGAGTGCCGCATCAACGCGAGCAGCTTCGGTAGCCTGGCGTTTCGCTTCAAGGGGCGCGCGTGGGTCGTCTACGGTCTGTTCCTCGTTACGTTCGTCGGCGTGGTCGTGTTGTTCGCGGTGCTGTTCATGGTGTTTCTGAAGGGCGCTCTCGCATCGATGCATGTCGGCCAGGTGCCGGGGGCGAGTACGGCGCCGTCGCGGGCCGCGCTCGGATCGCTGTTTTTGTTTTATGCGCTGTTCTCCATCGGCACGATGCTGATCCGCGGCTTCTATGTCGCCGCGCTGACGCGCCACGTGATGGGCAATACGTCGCTCGGCTCGCAATTGCATTTCGGCAGTAACGTCAGCGTGGCGCGTCTGCTCAGTTTGCAGTGCGGCAACCTTGCGATCATCGTGTTCACGCTCGGCCTTGGGGCGCCAATCGTGCTGCATCGGCTGATGCGCTTTGCCGTCGACACGCTGCAGGTTTCCGGCTACCTCGATCCGCATATGCTGGGGCAAAGCACCGTGGCGGCGCCGCTGACTGGCGAGGGCATGCTGAATCTGCTCGATCATGGTGGCGCCTTCTGAGATTGGACTCGCGTTGAGAGCGCGGCAATGGGCGGAGGGCGCACGATGTGCGGCAAGTAATGGGACACGCGACTCATCTCAGGCGCGAGCGCGAAACGCAGTACGCTCAATGAGTTAGCGCAGTCATGCGCAGGTTGTCCACAAGCTTGTTCCCAAAATCTGTGGACAACAGGGGGGAAGCGAAGCGGAGAATTCGCGCCTGAAGAATTGTGGAAAGGTCCAGCACAAAAGCAAACAGCGGGACTCACCGTCGACCGGTTCATCCCGCTGCTTGTGTATGACGTGTGGGCGGCTTGCCGTGCAGCGCGCACGGCAAGCGTGGCAAACGCTTATCGGTCGAGGAACGACTTCAGACGGTCCGCGCGGCTCGGATGCATGAGCTTGCGCATCGCCTTGCTCTCGATCTGGCGGATCCGCTCGCGGGTCACGTCGAACTGCTTGCCCACTTCTTCAAGCGTGTGATCCGACTTCGTGTTGATGCCGTAGCGCATGCGCAGCACCTTCGCTTCGCGCGGGGACAGCGAGTCGAGCGCGTCGTCGATCGCGGCACGCAGGTCGGCCTGCATCGCGGCATCCGCCGGCGACGATACGCCAGCGTCTTCGATCATGTCGCCCAGCGTCGCATCGCCATCGTCGCCGACCGGCGTTTCGAGCGATACGGGTTGCTTCGCGATCTTCAGAATGCCGCGCACCTTCTCTTCCGACAGTTCCATGCGTTCCGCGAGCACCGCAGGGTGCGCTTCCTGGCCGGTCTGCTGCAGGATCTCGCGCGAAATGCGGTTCAGCTTGTTGATCGTTTCGATCATATGCACCGGCACGCGGATCGTGCGCGCCTGATCGGCGAGCGAACGAGTGACGGCCTGACGGACCCACCACGTCGCGTACGTCGAAAACTTCCAGCCACGACGGTATTCGAACTTGTCCACGGCCTTCATCAGACCGATGTTGCCTTCCTGGATCAGGTCGAGGAACAGCATGCCGCGGTTCACGTACTTCTTCGCGATCGAGATCACGAGACGCAGGTTCGCCTCGATCATCTCGCTCTTGGCCTTGCGCATCTTCGATTCGGCCGCGACCATCTGGCGGTTGATTTCTTTCAGATGCTTGAGCGGCAGCGACACCGTCGCTTCGATGTCGATCAGCTTCTGCTGTTCGGACTGGATGGCCGGCAGGTGACGCTCGAGCGCCGCACCATAGGTCGACGCGCCGGTGCGCGCGGCACGCTCGGTCCAGCCGAGGTCGGCCTCGCTACCCGCGAACGTTTCGATGAATTTCTCGCGCGGCATGCCGGCCTTCGAGACGACGATCTGCAAAATATTGCGCTCGATCGCGCGCACTTGCGCGACCTGGCGCTGCACGTCGCCGCACAGACGGTCGATCGTGCGTGCGGTGAAGCGGATCTTCGCAAGGTGCTGCTGAATGTCTTCGCGTGCGCGCAGATAGGCCTTCGACGTGACGTCGCCGCGCGCGTGCGACGCGTTCATCTGGTCGTACAGAATGCCGACCTGGGCGAAGATTTCGAGGCAGTCGCTCGTGAGCTGCTTCAGGCGAGCTTCGTCCGCCGCCGACGAATCTTCCGGACCGACGTCGTCGTCTTCTTCGTCTTCGCTGTCTTCGTCGGCGTCGCTGCCTTCATCGGCATCCGTGTCGGCGCTCGCGACTTCTTCCGCGGCGGCCGTCTCTTCATTCAGGCCGTCGACGAGTTCGTCGATGCGCAGCTCGCCGTCGACAACCTGCTGCGCGCTCGCGAGGATCGCGGAGATCGCGAGCGGGCACGCGGCGATCGCTTGCACCATTTCGTGCAGGCCGTCTTCGATGCGCTTCGCAATCGCGATTTCGCCTGCGCGGGTGAGCAGCTCGGTCGCGCCCATTTCGCGCATGTACATACGCACGGGGTCGGTGGTGCGGCCGAACTCGGAGTCGACGGTCGACAGCGCGACTTCGGTTTCCTCGTCCGCCTGGTCGTCCGACACCACGGCGGGGGAATTCGAGTTGAGCAGCAGCGTTTCCGCGTCCGGGGCCTGCTCGTAGACCTGCACGCCCATGTCGCTGAACGCGCTGACGATGCTGTCGATCGCGGCGGTTGCGGTGAAGTTGTCGGGCAGGTGGTCGTTGATCTGCGCGTGGGTCAGGTAGCCTTGCTCTTTACCCAGCTGGATCAGTGCGCGCATCAGGCGCTGGCGTTCTTCGGCTTGTTGCGGCAGCAGCTCGGCTGCCACGGGAATCGCTTTGCCGGCGCCCTTGCCTTTGGCCGACCGGCCGGACGGAACTTTGGCAGTGAAGGCGGTGTCGTGTTGCGAATCTTCGCGATCAAAAGGGTTCACGTAATTTCCTCTAGAGGCTTCGCTATGAGACGCAAGACGCTACCGTCAGGCGTTTCGAGCAGGGCTCAGCATCACCTGATGTGACTCAACGCGGTTGTTGGGCTGTGCTCTGGGGAGCAAAAAAGATGAGCCCGCTCGAAGCGGGCCGATGGACATGCGAAATTTTGCGCGGCTCGCATTATATACGAGCTTGGGGGTTCGCGCTCATGGGTGCACATCAAATCATCATCGCTGTTGTCGCAGGCATTGCGTCAGGCTACGCAGGTGCATAGTCCGTGGCCATGCGCGCGACCCGACCTAGATAGGGGCGAGTTGCTCCTTGCACAAGGGGGCTCCATGTCGTTTTCCTGTATATGGAGTCGTATCCTCGCATGCTGTCCCCAAAAGAAATTCGCAGAAGGGTATTGACGTGTTGTCGACCGCTCTCCATAATCTCGTTTCTCTGCTGCAGACGCAGCGACGCAAACGAAGCAGTGCCGGGTAGTGGTGGTTCA
>NZ_JACHDI010000052.1:0-26248 GCF_014201025.1 Paraburkholderia sp. MM5384-R2 | reverse complement strand
GCCAGTTTGGTTGATTCAATGGTCCGCTCGATATAATTTAACTTCAAGCCGAGCGTTGTAAGCGGCTGGCGCAAGTCATGGCTTATCGCGGCGATAAACTGGTTCTTTTCCGCCGCTGCCGCTTCAGCCTGCGATCGCGCCTCCTCGAGAATGACCTCATTTACAGATACACGCCTCTGATCGTTGCAAACAAACCATGCCATGAAGAAATAGCCAGTTAGTTGAGCCGTATTCCAATCAAACATTCCTGGCCGCTTGATAAATAGTACTGGTGCCATGCTAAATCCGAACGGGATGGCGCCGAACGCGAGTGAACCTAAAGTCGCACGAAGACTCGGTGCGAGCAGCAGTAAGGTAAATGCTTGGCTGATCATCGTCAGCTCAAAAAAGTTATACCTGCGCAATATATATTTATAGCCATGAAGCAGCGAGAACTCGGGCGGGCCGAATCCAAAGCCACCTGCCGCCCACCAAAACGATGTCAGCATGACCAATGCAGCCCATCTCCAGTGCATCTGCTCGATCGCGTTGGCACCAGCGTGCTTTGGGAGGGCCACTGTCCTTTTCAGTAAGCATAATGCGACGGGAGCGGCTATTCCCCACAGTCCAAAGACCCAGACGGCAGGGAACAAAGATGCATATCTGAAGGTTTGATTCCACGATCCAAATACCAACCAGAACGCGCTTCCGACCAACAGTAGCGCGATCCAACATACCGTTCGACGGGACAGTGATCCCAATAACTCGCGTTTGACGAGGAGATTCTGCTCGGCACTGAGTGCTGCAACCGGTCCCAGAAAAAGATTCACAAATTCAGCGAATCGGCGGCGCTCGATTTTCTGAACCGTTTCACTCACAGTCAGTGATGTACTGGCCCCGGGCTCTTCGTCCGCGTCGGAATCGTCTCGTGTTTGAGTGCAGGACGCCATGAGAGGCCTCCGAGGATCAGCTTCAGCATGCGCTCCATTGTGCTACCGGTCCGCCAGCAAGTCGATGGACAAGTGTTCCCGTTACTGCCGAACAAATGTTCGTGGTCCACTCAAGTGAACCGTTTCCAGGGCCTCTCCGGTGCCACGCAGTGCCAGCAATCCGCAGTCGAGCTGCATCCGTAGTTCGACGTGTGCGCCGTACTCTCAATAAGTCACCGTAACGAATAATCGTAAAGTGATACCGAACATTTATTCGTCTAAAAGGAACATTTAATGCCGAACATCAAATGGTCGCGCTAACTACAACTGACATGGTTACACGCAGGAATAATGCAACATAATTCGACACAAGAAAGGCGTACTTCACAGCACAATGACTCCCGTTCTTCTCTTCTCGCATGCCCAATACGAGTACGGCTCTATAACCGACCGAGGGGAAAACGCAGTGCATACGAGCGCATCGTCCGTTTTTCGAGCAATACGGCTTAATCGGCATGCGCCCATTAGGCCTACAGAATTTTCAGTTGGCCCCATTTAAGGAGTTCCATCATGAAAACTTTCGCATGCCTCGTCCTCGCCTGCGGTGCGCTTGCCAGCCCGGTCGTCAGCTTCGCTCAAAGCACCGCGCCCGTCACCCGCGCACAGGTGCGCGCGGAACTGATCCGTCTCGAGGAGGCTGGCTATCACGTCGGCGACGGCGACCAGACGACGTATCCCAAGAAAATTCAGGCAGCTGAAGCGAAGATCTCCGCACAGGACAGCCAGCAGGCGATTGACAACGCCGTTGGCGGCACGACGCTCAGCGGCACGTCAGCCGCTGGCAGTTCCCAGCATCTGCCGATGCCTTCGTCATCGTCATGCGTCGGCCCCGCAAGTTACTGCAACACGTTCTTCGGTCACTGAACACCGATGGGTCTGCCGGCACCGCCCCGACGGTCCGGGTAACGTGCCGGAATTGTCTGGGGCGTCGTCACCGGCGGCGTCCGAATCTAATGCGCCGGTCGTTCGTTCTGCACGCCACCAGAGTCCAGAACAAAACACAGTTCAGGCGAGGCGGCGTCCACGCAACTCTTAACCTGCAAACAGGAGATGAAACATGACCTGCAAGTTTTGGAAAGGGATGGTGCTTGCAAGCGCCGTATTGCTGACCGTAAGCGGTACGGCGTTTGCAGAAGACAGGTGTTCGAACGCGACGCTCAAAGGCCTCTATGGCTTTTCGCTTCGTGGCGAATTCATCGGCTTCTTCGACGCCGGCGGCAATCCACACCGAATCCCCAATCCCGACATCGTTGACGCAGTGTTTATCCAGAAGTTTGATGGCACTGGTGCCTTCACCCGGTCGGACTACGTCTCTAGTGACGGATACAAACGGCCCGGGTTGACAGACCCGACGACCGGATTTGACACGGGCGAAACGGGCACATATACGGTCTTCCCGGACTGCACGGGCGTTATGCACATTACGTTTCCTGCTCCCATCGCTTCCACCATCATTGACGTTAGATTCGTACTGAACGAAAGGGGCCACCGGCTCCACGGTGTTGTGAGCCATCAGGAAATTGCCGGCCCTTTCACTGCGCTGGACGGAACAACAACGTGTGGCCCGACGCCAGCGTGCAACATGCGGGCTCAGGAAAGCGTGGTTGGCGAGAAGTTCGATGTAGAAGGAACTCGCTGATTTGATTCAATGGTCTTGATGGCGAAGCCGTCAATTGCGCCGGGATGACTCTTCCATCTCGAGAAACTGCCGTGCGGCTCTCGCGTGCTTCAAGTGACTGGGTCGGGGCGAAAGTGCGCATCCGCGGACAGCGAGCGCGACATTCGCGGCTACGGAGGTCCGAATGACAGAACAGCGAATCGAACCTGGCTCTCGATAGGCGAGTGTCGAATTTCAGCTAAGACGATGTTTAAAAAAGAGCTTTAGCTACGGTTAACTCAAAGGCAAAGCTGTTAACCTCGACCATTGTGGCAAACGGAGCGAGGAGATGGCCAAGCCAATCATCGACGACGAATTGTGAGCATTGATCGAACCACTTCTACCGCCGGCAAGGCCGAGGCGCTTCCGGTATCCGGGGCGCAGACCTGTAGCCGATCGAGCTGCGCTGACCGGGATACTGTTCGTGCTCAAGAGCGGCATTCGCTGGAGCGACTTGCCCGCCGAGATGGGTTGCGGATCGGGCATCAGTTGCTGGCGGCGCTTGCGCGACTGGCAACACGCCGGAGTCTGGGATCGGCTCCACGAGATCCTGCTCGTGAAGTTGCGTGCCGCCGAGCGGATCGACTTTTCTCGCGTCGTCATCGATTCCACTTCTGTACGAGCGGTTGGGGCGGGCGAGAAACTGGACCGAACCCCACCGATCGCGCGCGACCCGGTTCCAAACACCACCTTTCCACCGACGCCAACGGTACGCCGCTCGCGGTCATCCTGACAGGCGCGAACCGTAACGACATCACGCAGCTGCTTCCGCTTGTCGATGCCATCCCGCCGGTTCGCGGCGTGCGTGGCCGACCGCTTAGCAAGCCGGCCCGAATTTATGCAGACCGGGCTTACGACCACGATAAGTACCGGCGACCTTTGCACGCTGCCAGCATCCCCACATCGATTGCCCGACGCGGCGAACTCCACGGTAGCGGCCTCGGCAAAGTCCGTTGGGTCGTCGAACGCACCAATGGATGGCTGCACGGGTTCCGCCGTCTTCGTACTCGATTTGAGCGTCGTGCCGACATCCATGAAGGGCTCCTTTAACTTGCCTGTTGCCTGATCTGCTGGCGAACGCTTCAGCGCTCGGACGACTCATTTTGAAACACTCTCTAAGGCCGAGCAGCGAAAGAGATCGTTCCGTAAGCCGATGACCGAAGTAGCTTGAGAGCAGTTCAACCCCGTGCCGGCCGCTGGCGGCTGTAGTTGCCTCCAGATCGAGATTGCGGCTACGGGATACGCATATCAGGCGGTTCCCCGGCTTGAGTAATGCTCGCGTCAGTGCGGCGCCAGTGCCACGCGATGTACCGGTAATGATGATCAGATGCGGCTTTTCTCTCATGATCAGTACTGTCCTGGTTGGGGAGGATAGAGTCGAACCGTCGGTGCATTTGCAACCATCGCCGGAAGTCGCTGATGATCACCGACTCACGAATCTTTGCAACTGAAGGCTTTTCGGTCGCACACACGCCAATCCGAATCAGGAACCGGCGTCGAGCAGGTGGGTGAAGCTGTCGGTCAGATGGATCAGACGACGAAGCAGAATGCCGCACTGGTCGAGAGCAGTGCGCGGCCGAGAGCCTCAGGCAGCAGGCCGCGCAGCGGGTCAATTCGTGGCGCAGTTCCAGCTCTGACACGGCGTCGCGAGGCCGGTCGGTTCGCGACGTCGCATCGTCAGGTAGTTCTTCGGCACGCTGAAGCATCGGTTCCTCACCACGCCAAGCCCAAACGGCCGCTCCTCGATGTCACGCACGCTCAGCTAAAACGAAAGGATCAGTGCTCCGCGGGCGCGCGGCGCAACTGATGACCGGCCTCTGAATTACGATAGCCGTTTGCCCAGCGTTTCCGGCACCATCGCCAGTCCGATAAGTGAGACCAGGCCGCAGCCGATCACGTAGAAGGCGGGTGCGTTGGCATTGGCGGTCAGATGGATAAGTATGGTCGAAAAGAACTGCGAGAAACTGCCGAAGATCACGACAGCCCCGTAGTAGCTGACCGCCACGCCTGTGGCGCGCAGCCTCTGGGGCAGCACTTCGCTGACCAACACGAGCGTAGCGGCCGAAGTCATCGCCATTGGCACTGCGAGGCAGGCGGCCACGATGAGCAGACGCACGAGGGTCGGTTGCCCGTTGAGCAGCACGAATGCGGGGTAGATCATGGCCAGCAGTGCGACGCGCGACCAGAACACGACCTTGCGTCGGCCGATCCGATCACTGAGCCAGCCGGAGAAGGGTGACAACACGGCGAGGATCAGTGACCCAACGAAGCCGGCCCAGATCGTCTGCGAGAGGGGCATGTGCAGCTGGATGACAGCGTAGTTGGGAAGATAGAAAACTACGATATGCACGGCCGATGCAAGACCGATCATGACCAGAACGCTGGCCACCAGCTTGGCCCAGTGCTCTTTCAGCAGCTGCCCGGCTCCGCCTGCCGCCGCGGCTTTCGCATGCGCAGGCGTCAAGGTCTCTTCCAGACGTCGCCGGATTATCATGCTGACAGGAATCACCATGATGCCGATGACGAAGGCGATGCGCCAGCCCCACCCGCTGAGGGCGCTCGGGTTCAGCAGATTGCTCAACGTCAGCGCGACCAGCGCAGCGAGCACCGCGGCGAGACCTTGACTGAACGGTTGCCAGCTGGTGTAGAAGCCGCGCGAGTGCTCGTCGGCATACTCGAGCAGCATGGCGCTGGCGGGTCCCATTTCGCCGCCGATCGCGAAGCCCTGAAGCAGCCTGGCGAGGACAACCAGCACCGGTGCCATCAGGCCGATCTGGGCATAGGAAGGCGCCAGCACGAGGATCATTGCGCTCAACCCCATCAGCCACAACGTGAGGATCACCGCTGGCTTGCGGCCGACGCGGTCGGCGTAGCGGCCAAACACCAAGCCGCCGAGGGGCCGCATCACATAGCCGATGCCGAAGGTGGCGAACGACAGAAGCGTCTGTCCGAATGCATTGCCGATCGGGAAAAAGAGTGGGCCAATCAGGGTCGCGAAGAAGTTGTAGACCACGGAGTCGTACAACTCCAGGCCACTGCCGATGGTGATCGCCGTAATGGCCCAGGAGTTGGACAATGCCTTGCGTGGTCTCGCGTCGCTGGCGATGGTGTGAAGCGGTGCTCTTTTGGCTGAATCGTTGTACATGATGTCTCCATTGTGACGAGCTCGATACTCGTTCTGACTGTTGAAGCATGATTCGCACGGTAGTGTGCGGTGCAAAGCTCGGACTCGGTAACGGCGGCCATCAAAATCATGATCGGAAGTTTGATCGCGTGGCGGCTGCCTCGGCGCGATCTCGCCCGATGCCCCTCCACCTGGTAGGAGGGGCACGTCACATCTTTCCCGCCTACGTCGCGCTCAGATTGAGCGTTCGTTCAAGCTCGGCGCCGGCGGTTTCGCCAACACGCCAGCGCGCCATCAAGCGATCCCACTTTGTCCGCACCGCGGCCAGGTTACGTGCCTTGACATGGCCGTAGCCGCGAATCTCTTCAGGCAGGCGCGCGATCTCCAGCGCCAACGTGAGGTTGTGGGCCGAGAGCGTCGTGAGAAGTTCTTCGATACAGGCGCGGTATTCGCCAATCAATGCACGCTCCGTCCTGCGTTCGTCGGTGTAGCCGAACGGATCCAGCCCGGTACCGCGCAGGCCTTTGAGCCTGGCAAGTCCGCGAAAAGCGCGGCGCATCCACGGGCCAAAGGCCTGCTTGACGAGTTCGCCCTTCTCGTTGTGTTTGGCCAGCAAAGGCGGCGCCAGATGATGAACAAGTTTGTAATCCCCTTCAAACATCGCCGCAATTTTGGCGGTGAATTCTGGCGCGGTTTGCAGCCGCGCTACTTCGTATTCGTCCTTGTAAGCCATCAGTTTGAACAGATAACGCGCGACCGCCTCGGTGAGTTGGGTGCTGGCAAGCGGAGCTTCGGCAGCGCGCACCTTCTCGACGAACGAACTGTATCGAGTGGCGTAGGCACGATTCTGGTAAGCAGTGAGGAACTCAACGCGCTTGGCAACCATATCGGTGATAGATGGCTTTCTGACGAACTCGATCACTTTCGGGGCCGCAAAGCTCGCTTGCACAGCCTGCAGATCGTGGGCGCAACGACGGCCCCACTCGAAAGCCGCCTTGTTGTTCTCGACCTGCACCGCGTTCAATTCGATTGCCCGCATCAGGGCGTCACGCGTCAGCGGCACGCGGCCTTTCTGCCATGCGTAGCCGAGCATCAGCAGGTTGGTGTAGATTGACTGCCCGAGTAGCGCGGTGGCGACCTGCTCGGCATCGAACATGCCAACGTGATCAGCGCCGACCGCCGCGGAGATGGAGGTCATGCAACGGTCGACCGGAGACTGCCAGTCTGGATTGCGGATCGCTTCCGCCGTCGGCACGCCGTGGGTGTTCAAGGCGACGAAAGTGTGACCTTGACGCATCGTCGCAAGCGTCGTCTTGTTGGCGCCCACGATAGCATCGCATGCGATCACCAGATCGGCCATGGCGACGGCGACCTTGGTTGCGTGAAGCGCCTCCGGGTCGCGGGCGATCTGGATGTGGCTCCAGGTGGCGCCGCCCATTTGCGCCATGCCAGTGGCATCCTGCGTGATTACGCCCTTGCCTTCCAGGTGGGCAGCCATGCCGAGCACCTGGCCGATGGTGACGACGCCGGTGCCGCCCACGCCCGCCACGACGATGCCCCATGCCAGATCCGCCGCCGGCAACACCGGCTCCGGAATCGACGGGAAGTCGGTGTGCTTCGCCTTGGCCGCCGCCGCAGGCTTTCTGAGCTGCCCGCCCTCGACCGTGACGAAGCTCGGACAGAAACCTTTGACGCAGGAGAAGTCCTTGTTGCAGGTGTCCTGATTGATGCGCCGTTTGCGGCCGAACTCGGTTTCCACGGGTTGAACCGCGAGACAGTTGCTCTGCACGGAACAGTCCCCGCAACCCTCGCACACGAGCTCGTTGATGATCACACGCTTCGCCGGATCCGCCATGATGCCGCGCTTGCGCTCGCGTCGCTTCTTGGTCGCACAGACCTGGTCGTAGACGATGACGGTGACGCCCGGTACGTCGCGAAGCTCGCGTTGCACGGCATCGAGGTCGTCGCGGTGACGGACGGTGACACCGGGCGCGAGGTTCGCCGTGCCCTCATACCTGTCCGGCTCATCGGTAACGACGACGATCTGCTTCGTGCCTTCTGCCGCGAGTTCGCGCGTCATGGCCGGCACGTCGAGTTGCCCGCCGACCGGCTGCCCGCCGGTCATGGCCACTGCGCTGTTAAACAGGATCTTGTAGGTGATGTTGATGTCCGCAGCGATCGCTTGCCGGACAGCGAGCGACCCGGAATGGTTATACGTGCCGTCGCCGAGATTGGCGAACATGTGCGAGCGCGTGCTGAACGGCGCCTGACCGACCCATGGCACGCCCTCGCCACCCATCTGGCTCCAGGAGGTCGTCGAGCGGTCCATCCAGACCGCCATTCCATGACAGCCGATGCCGGCCATCGCGATCGAGCCGTCAGGCACCTGGGTGCTCGTGTTGTGCGGGCAACCAGGGCAAAACCATGGCAGGCGATTGCCATCGCTGCCGTCGTTGGCGACGAGTTCGCGTTCCTTGGCCTCGATGATTGCGATGCGCGCATCCATCCGCGCGGCCACGTCTTCAGGCACACCCAGCATCTTCAGGCGACGGGCAATAGCCTTGGCGATGAGCGCAGGCGTGAGGTCTGCGTTGGCGCGCAGCAGCCAATTCGCGCCAGGGTTGCTGTGACTCCACTGTCCGCCAAAGTGTTCGCCATCGCGTTCGTTGTATTTACCAATTACATGAGGTCGAGCGTTGGGCGCGCAGTGATAGAGCTCGTCCTTGAGTTGCTGCTCGATCAGCGGGCGCTTTTCCTCAACAACCAGTATTTCTCGCAGACCGTGTGCGAATTCGCGCACGCCGGTTGGCTCCAGCGGCCAGATCACGCTGACTTTGTGCAGACGGATGCCGAGGGTGCGGCACAGCGCGTCATCGAGACCCAGGTCGGCCAGCGCCTGCCTCGTATCACTGAAGGCCTTGCCGCTCGCGATGATGCCGAAGCGATCCCGCGGCCCCTCGATCACGTTGCGATTGAGGCGGTTGGCGCGGATGTAGGCCAGCGCGGCCGGCCACTTGACCTCCATCAGCCGCGCTTCCTGAACCAGCGGTTCGTCCGGCCAACGGGCATGAACGCCGCCTGGCGGCATCTGGAAGTCTTCGGGCAGCAGAATCGGAACGCGGCCAGCATCGACGACAACTGACGACGCCGCCTCGATCACCTCCTGAACCGTTTTCATCCCGGCCCATAGACCGGAATAACGGCTCATGGCCAACGCATGAAGTCCGAGATCGAGAATCTCCTGAACACTCGCCGGAAAGAAGACCGGCATCCCGCAAGCGATCAGGGTCGGGTCGCTCTGATGCGCAAGGGTGCTGCTCTTGGACAGATGATCGTCACCGGCCACCGCGAGCACACCGCCCAGCGGCGCGGTGCCAGCCAGGTTGGCGTGCTTCAGTGCGTCCGCGCTGCGGTCCACGCCCGGTCCCTTCGCGTACCAGATCCCGAACACGCCATCGTACTTCCTGGTGGCGGGATCGAAATCAAGCTGCTGCGATCCCCAGACGGCCGTAGCGGCCAGTTCCTCGTTGAGGCCGGGCTGGAACACGACGTGGTGAGCAGCGAGATGTTTTTTCGCTTGCCACAGTGCCTGGTCATAAGTGCCGAGCGGCGAGCCCCGGTAGCCAGAGATGAACGCCGCGGTATTGTGTCCCGCGCGTGCATCGCGTTCGCGCTGCAGCATCGGCAGGCGCACGAGCGCCTGGACGCCGTTCATGAACGCGTGGCCCGTCTCCAGCGTGTATTTGTCGTCGAGTGTGACGACTTCGAGAGCCTTGCGGGTGGCATCGGAAAGCGGGGCATTCATGTAGCGGTTACTCCGAAGTGGTGAGCGGACGGCGGGCGAGAGTGCCCGGGCCGCTTACGTCGCGATTCATTGATCCCGACGGGTGTCAGTAGGTTGTGTCTTTGATGCCGGGAAGCTGATGCCGAACTGCTCACCCAGCGCGCGAAGCTCCTGCGCGATCTCGGGGGGCAGCATGATGCCGCGCTGCCGGCGCTCGCGTTCCATTGCGTCGCCACGGTGGCCAGGCAACCTCGCGTCGTCGCCGCCCGAGTTCAGGTAGGTCCCGGTCCATTGCGACATGTATTCGTCAAAGACTCCCTGCGTGGCAAATGCGCCGGGTTTCACCATCCAGAGGAAGCCACCCTGTCGTCCTGCGGCGCCCGCCTTCTGAACATCGTCTCTTGCGGTGCCGAGCGAATCTGCGGTGGCGGTTAGTGCACCAGCGAGGCATTCCACCATCATCGCAATGCCGATTCCCTTGTGCCCGCCCATTGGCAGCAGCGAGCCACCTAGCGCGCGATCCGCGTCGGTGGTCGGCGTACCCGACGCGTCCAGCGCCCAGCCTGCGGGGATCGGCTTACCTTCGCGTGCGGCGAGCAGAATATGTCCGCGCGCGGCGACGCTGCATGCGATGTCGAAAACGAGCGGAGCCTGGCCAGGCACAGGACAACCGAAGGCGATCGGGTTGTGGCCGATGGCTGCGTGCTGGAAGCCTTCCATCGCGAGGATCGGCGGCGTACGTTGGCCGATCATGCTGAATGCACCCGCCTCGGCGCCGAGCAAGGCGTGGATGCCGAGCGCGCCGAGGTGGCCGCTCGATTGCACCGCAATCAGCACCGATGCGCTGGTGGCGAGGGCCTCGATCCCCAGTCGTACCGCGTAGGGGCCGGCGAGTTGTCCCATCGCGCCGTCTGCATCGAGCACGATCCCGCCTGGGAACGTGCGGTGGCGCATGGTTGGGCGTGGGTTGAAGTCGCCTGCTCGCAGACGCTCGGTATAAGAGGTCATGCGCGTCATGCCGTGTGTCTTATAGCCTCGCAGTTCGCTGCGCACCAGCACCGCGGCGGCTTCGACCGCCTGGTCAGCTGGCATGCTGCAGGCTTCGAAGATCCGCGCTGTCCAGTCCTCGAGTGCCTGACAATTCCATTGGTTATTCGTCATCCCTGTTCCTAACTCATCACCACGAGACGTTCTGAAAACGGCCCGGAATACACGCATTGGTAATAAAGGGGCTGGTCGCGCAACGTGTACCCACGCAATTCCATGATGAAGCCGGGCGCGTCCGTTCTCGACTCGAGCTCGCGAGCGGCCGTGGCGGGAAGCGCCGCGAAGCGGATCCACTGGTCGACTCGCAGCGTGGGCAGCGAGAGCCGCTGGCCGAGCAGTTCACGCAGGTTCTTCTCGAGCGAAACGCGGTCGAGATCGCCCAATTGCGCGAAGTGGTCCTCCCGCAACCAGAACTCGCTGTAGAGATCAACGCGTCCGCCGATGCTGATGGACCGCTCGATGCGGACGAACTCCTCGCCACCGAGGAACGTTGACCACGGTCCGTTGCGCTTCAGCCGCTTGACGGAGCGCGCATGCACGTAGGACGCCAGCTCATTGTTCTCCGCGTCGCGAAAGCGCAGGTAGCGCACGTCAGCGGGCGCCACCTGGGTGCCCGAGACAAACGTTCCCCGGCCTTGCTCGCGGGTGATCAGTCCAGAGTGCACCAGCCGGGCGAGAGCCTTCTGAATGGTGCCTACGCTCACGCCGTGACTCGCCGCGAGTTCTCCCTCGGAGGGCAACTTGTCCCCCTCGCGGAGCGACCCGGATTCGATGTGACGGATGATGGCGTCGGCCACGCTGGCAAGCTTGGTCACTTCGGTATCCTCAAAGGCTGCGTTCGAACCGGCTGATCGCAATCTCCCGGACGTTCAGCACTTCGCTCGTGAGTTGCGTACCGGAGGCGACGTCCACTGCGTACTCGAAGAGCTGATCACCGAGCGCGGAAATTTTCATGCCGGCTTCGAGAATCCCGCTGACATCGAAATCGATATTGTCCGCCATCGTGCGAACCGTATTCAGGTTGCCGCAGACCTTGACTGTCGGCGCGATGGTATTGCCGATGGGATTGCCGACGCCGGTGCCAAAGAAGATCAGCTGGCAACCGCTTGCGGCCATCGCGGTCAGGTTTTCGACGGCAGCTGCCGGCGCGTCCATAAAGTGCAGGCCCTTGCGCTTCGGCGCTTCGCCATAGCCGAGAACGCCGACCAGCGGGCTCGAACCGGCCTTCGCCATCGCGCCGAGAGCCTTTTCTTCGACGGTCGTCAGGCCGCCGCGCTTGTTGTCAGGCGACGGTTGTGCGTCGCGCATGTCGACGCCGCGGCTGATCGCGACATTCTCCATGTTGCGCACGGCGTCCACGAAGGCCTGTCTGACCGAATCGTCGGCGGCGCGTGCGGCAAACAGATGGTCCGCGCCGATGAACTCCGACGTTTCGGAAATGATGACCGTGGCGCCCGCTTCGATCAGATGATCGGCCATGCGACCGATAGTCGGATTGCAGCTGAGCCCCGAGGTTGTGTCCGATCCGCCGCATTCCACGCCGATGATCAGTTCAGAAACGGGGCACGGCTCCCGTCTGGCCCTGGATGCGCCCAGCGCGAGCCGCGCGGCACGCCGGGTGCCGTCGGCGATGCAGTTGATGGTGCCATCGGGCTGCAGGTGCACCGCTTCGACCGGCTTGCCCGTGGACCGGATGCGGCGCGCCACTTCCTCGGTCGACGACGGTTCCAGTCCAACCAGCAGCACGGCTGCGATATTGGGATTGCGCCCGAGGCCGGCCAGTGAATCGAAGGTGAAATCCAGGTCGGCGCCGAACTGTCCGCGCACGAAGAGCGTGGTGATAGGAACGCAACCGTTCACTGCCTGGGCAATTGCCCGCGTGGCCGGGTTGCAGTTGTCCATGACGGAAATCACCGCCACGCAGTTGCGTACGCCGACGGCGCCATTTTCACGCCGGTAGCCAAGAAATGTTTGCATCATCTGCTTACCCCTTATTCAGGTCGCCGCGCCCGCGGGCGGACTCAATGTTGTGAACGTGGGTGTGCTCACCCACCTTGAGCGCACAGCTGGCCTTGCCGATGATTTGGCCGTACTTGAGCACATTTGCGCCTTGCGGGGTGTCGGCGACACAGACCTTGTGACCGAATGGCACATCCTGGAGCAGCGTGACATGGCCAGACGCCTCTCCCTGCAGGGTGCAGGCTTCTCCGGCGCGTCCGGAGTCGATCAGCGTAGCCACATTGTCGGACCGGTTAAGTACGATGGCGCGAGACATGATCAAAGTCCTATATAGAAGTGTGATTGAAATGTAGCGAGCGTGCGGCGCACAGTCAAGGACAATTCGCCTAGGTACTTGCACTATCCGGCCGCATCGGAAATAACACCTATATAGAAGTTCTTGACGATGACGCAGAGGGACGCCTATATTCGATACCAATGACGGTGCGGTTCTGCCGGGATCATCAGGAGACGCAGACATGAAGGTGGCTTCACACCTCGAGAAGATCCGGAGTCTGGAGGGGCTGCGCGCCCGGCTCGAACCGTTGGATGACTTCGAGCTGTGGTTCTGGGCAGGCATGACAGCCGGGACGCACGCCGTGAATGCCGCACTCCACCATGCAGCGGTGACGCGTGACGACGATGTGTTTCCGACTCAGCCTGGCGTCTATCTGGTTGCGCAGCCAGACGGATCGCTCAAGCCTGCTTTTCATCCGCTGGGAGATGTGCTGCACGTTGGCCGCCCGAAGGTGGAGGCGGCTGTGCCCGAAGACGTCGCGGCGATGATGCACCAGATGGAGATCATCGAACGGCATCGCGACCCGTGCGTGCGGGATGGCGTCGCGCCCAGTGTGGCGATCGTGGATGAATGCGCTGCTGCGCTGGGCGAGTGTCTTCGGTTGTTGAACAAGCGAATGGAGGAAGGCGCCTCATGAATACCGAGCACCACATGGCAGCGGCAGCGCGCATCGAGCACTCGCTCGAAAAGTGCCTTCCGCAAGACTGCGAGATGAAGATTGAAGGGGCGATGCTGGCCGGCACGCATTGGCTCAACGCCGAGCTGCATCGTTCAGGCGTGACGCTGCCAGCGAGTGACGTTATGCATACCTACCTTCTGACGGTCAACGAATATCGACGGCTGTGCGTCGCGGACGGCGAGATGGTTCGCGCGCTCTCGGAGATCGAAGATTTACGTGCGCCATTCGTGCGCGGCAACTGGCCGGGCGCGCAGGCGGCAGCGGACCGTGCGCTCGCGCTGCTAGCGGTGATTCGCACAAGGGTGATGGCGCGCGCCGGCTGATCGGGATCAGAAGCGCCCCATATTCAACGGAGGAGACAACAGTGAAAGCAGTACGCGTAGTACCGACGCCGGACGGCGGCAAGATCGAGATCCAGGACATTCCCGTTCCGCAGGTCGGTGCTGGACAGGTTCTGGTCAAAGTGCGGGCGGCCGGCCTGAATCGTGGCGAGATCAACCAGGCTCGCGAGCTTCGCTCGGGCAACGTCATTACTGCGGGTGTCGAATTCGCCGGCGAGGTGGCCGAGGTCGGCGATGGCGTGAACGGCTGGCGCAAAGGCGACCGCGTGATGGGTCATGGCCGCAGCTGTCAGGCGGAATACGTGATCTCTGATCCGCTTGCGCTGATGCCCATTCCGCAGAACCTGTCGTGGATCGACGCGGCAGCATTCGCGAATGTTTTCGTCACGGCACATGATGCGGTCGTGACCAACGGTCAATTGCGCAAAGGCGAGTCGATCCTGATCAATGGCGCATCGGGCGGCGTAGCGATGGCTGCGATCCAGATCGCGTCGGTGCTCGGGGCGAAACCCGTAATCGCGATGTCGCGCTCGGCTGCCAAGCTCGACAAGCTCGCGCGGTTCGGCGTTGACGTCGGTATCGATTCGTCGCGCGAGTCGCAGGTCGACGCCGTGATGGCCGCGACCGACAGGCGCGGCGTCGACGTCATCATCGACACGGTGGGTGGCCCGGTCTTCGAAGCGAATATGGAATGCCTCGCGGTCAAGGGGCGTCTCGTCAATATCGCGCGGCTTGGGTCCGCCACCGCCCAGATCGATCTGACCAAGCTGTGGCTCAAGCGTCTGAAGCTGATTGGCGTCACGTTCCGCACCCGTACCGAGCAGGAACGGCTCGAATGCATCCAGGCGTGCGCGCGCGACCTGCTGCCGCTTCTCGAGGCGGGGCGCCTCGGATTGCCGATCGACCGGACATTTTCGATTGACGCGATTGCCGACGCGCACGCCTACATGCAACTCGATCAGCACGTCGGCAAAATCGTGCTGACGGTGGCATGAGACCCGCACATGAACAGCATCGCTAAACAGGAGACGCAAATGAGCATCCGCATTACTCCGCTGACTGGCTCGGTTGGAGCCCTGGTCGAAGGCATCAATCTGAACGAATCTGTCAGCCGCGATACGTTCGAGGTCCTGCATCGGGCATTCCTCGAACACTGCATCCTCGTGTTCCGCGGCCAGAATCTGCAGCCGGCGGCGCACGTCGAATTCGCGAGGCTTTGGGGCAACCCGGCCCAGAGCAATCCGTTGGATCCGGCGGTGCCGGGCTACCCCGGTCTGATCCAGGTCACGAAAATCCCGAAAGAGACGGCCTCGACGGAAGCCTGGCATTCGGATTCGATCTACACCCCGGCTCCGCCCAAAATCTCGATTCTTTCCGCGGTTGTGGTGCCGCATGGCGGCGACACGATGTGGTGCAACCAGTACGTGTCGTACGACCGCCTGTCGCCGACCATGCAGCGCATGCTCGAGGGTCTGCGTGCACGCTTCACGGGGCTGCGTCTTGCACGCATGAGAGGGATCGACAAGATTCCTTCGGCCGTCCACCCGATCGTGCGCACCCATCCGGAGACGCGCCGTAAGGCACTGTACGTTGGCCACCCGGAGACCGCGCAGCAGATCGAGGGCATGACGGTCGCCGAGAGCCGGCCGCTGCTCGACTTCTTGTACGAACATTCGACGAGCCCCGACAACGTCTACCGCCACATGTGGCAAGCGGGCGATGTGGTGATGTGGGACAACCGTTGCACGATGCACTATGCCGTGCATGACTACGGCGAGGCAGAGCGCGTCTTGAACCGGATCACGCTCGAAGGGGAAGTGCCGGTCTGACGCGCCTCGCTTCAGTCAACAGATGGTAGAGCGTCGCGGCGAATAGCTGATGGCTGTGTCTTTTTATTGATAGGTTCAGCGAACCGATTGCGAAGCAAAAGCATATTGGGCGGAAAGAGGAGATCAGATGAAAAAGACAAGAATCGCAATGACGGCGGCGGCCGCGATCGCATCGGCGCCTGTATTTGCGCAAAGTTCGGTCACGCTGTACGGGATCGTGGATACAGGCATCGAGTTTTTGACGCATGCCACACCGACGGGCGGCTCCGTTGCGCGCATGCCAGTGATCGGCGGAGGGGACGTGCCGTCGCGCTGGGGGATCCGCGGCACGGAGGACCTGGGTGGCGGACTGAAAACGGTCTTTACACTGGAAAGCGGCTTTTCCGCGTCGAACGGTGCGCTCCAGCAGGGCGGACGTCTGTTCGGCCGGCAGGCTTATGTCGGCTTGAGCGGCCCTTGGGGGCAACTCACGTTTGGCCGGCAGTACAGCATGACGAACTGGGGGATGGTTGAATCGAACATCGTCGGCTCCGGGGGATTCGGAGGCCTTGCGTCGTTCGATCCTTTTCTGCTCGCTGCGCGCTTCGATAACGATGTGGTGTACATGGGCACGTTTTACGGCGTGACGGTCGGAGCAAGCTATTCGTTCGGCCGCGATTCGAGTGCGGCGGCAAATTGCCCAGGCCAGTCCGGTAACGACTTCCTCGCCTGTCGCGCCGTCACCGGCATGCTCAAGTATGAAGGTAATGCCTGGGGCGTGGCCGCCACCTATGACGAACAGCGCGGCGGTGCAGGCGCGACGCCCGTCACCGTCGTCCCGGGTGCGCCGGGTGTTGCCTTCACGAAGTCCGGCGATACCGACCGACGTTATCAACTGGCCGCGCACGTCGACATCAAGTCGGTGCGGGTAGGCGCGGGATGGCTGCACAGAGTGGTGGAGGGCGACGTACGGTCGGCCAAAGTCGATATCGGGTACCTCGGTGCATCGGTGCCGTACGGCGCATGGATCTTCGATGCGCAGGTCGCGCACATCAATAACGGCGACTTCGACGCCAACGGCACGATGGGCACATTGCGGGCGAACTACAACTTGAGCAAGCGCACCGCGCTTTACGGTGTATTCGCCTACATGAAGAACAGCGGCAAACAGGGCATCTATTCGGTGTCGGCTTCCAGTGCGGTGCCGGCGGCTCCGCATCCCGGTTCGAATCAGCTGGGCGCAGAGATCGGCATTCGTCATCTTTTCTGATCGAAGCGTCGGCGCGGTCACGTCGCACAGCGCGAGTGCGTGCAGCGAACACTGATTGGTCGCGTTTCGACAAACATCGCGGATACGGGCGAGCGACGGTCGCGAAGGCGGCCGTCCGGTTCGTCCACCAGATTGAAAAACGATATCGCGCAGACATGCGCAATGTGAGGTTGTAAATGGAGATTGGAATACCCGCAGAGGCGAAAGGCCGGAAGGCACTGGTCGCCGCGACGCCAGAGACGGTGAAGACGCTCGTCGCCCAGGGGCACGGGGTCACTGTCGAGGCGGGAGCCGGCGAGTGTGCTCACTACACCGACGACGCGTATCGTAACGCTGGCGCACAGATTGGCGATGCGGCAGCGGCCTTCGGCGCGCAGATCGTCCTGAAGGTCGCCTCGCCAACTGCCGACGAGTTGCCGCTGATGAAACGCGGCGCAGTGCTCGCCGGCATGCTCGATCCGTTCAACGACGAGAACGCGCAGCGCCTTGCCGCTGCCGGCGTAACCGCGTTCGCGCTGGAAGCCGCGCCGCGCTCGACGCGCGCACAGAGTCTCGACGTGCTTTCGTCGCAGGCCAACATCGCGGGCTACAAGGCTGTGCTGATTGCGGCGCATCACTATCCTCGGTTTATGCCGATGCTGATGACGGCGGCGGGCACCGTCAAGGCGGCGCGCGTGCTGGTGCTTGGCGCGGGCGTCGCGGGCCTGCAGGCGATCGCGACCGCCAAGCGCCTCGGCGCCGTGATCGAGGCATCCGACGTGCGTCCCGCTGTCAAGGAGCAGATCGAATCGCTCGGCGCGAAGTTCCTCAACGTCGCTTACGAGACCGACGAAGAGCGCGAAGCTGCGCAGGGTGTCGGCGGCTATGCGCGGCCCATGCCGGCGAGCTGGCTGCAACGCCAGGCGGCGCTCGTTCACGAGCGCGCGAAGCAGGCGGACGTGATCATCACGACCGCGCTGATTCCGGCCCGGGCCGCGCCGACGCTGATCTCCGCCGAAACGGTGCAGGCGATGAAGGCGGGCTCGGTGATCGTCGATCTCGCAGCGGGACGTGGTCCCGTCGTTAATGGGCACCGTGGCGGCAACTGCCCACTGACCGAACGGGACAAGGTCATCGTCACGGAGAACGGCGTGCAGATCGTCGGCTACACGAATCTCGCGTCGATGGTGCCGTCCGACGCGTCGGCGCTCTACGCGCGCAACCTGCTCGACTTCCTGAAGCTGATCATCACGAAGGAAGGCGCGCTCAATATCGATCTCGCCGACGACATCGTCGCGGCCACGCTGCTGGCCCGCGACGGTGAAGTTACGCGACGCTCAAGAGGAGACCGGTGATGGAAGTCATCAATCACACCGTGATCAATCTGATCATTTTCGTGCTGGCGATCTACGTCGGCTACCACGTCGTCTGGAACGTCACGCCCGCGCTGCACACGCCGCTGATGGCCGTGACGAATGCCATCTCGGCGATCGTCATTGTCGGCGCGATGCTGGCGGCGGGACTGACCGTCGGTAGCACGGGCAAGCTGTTCGGCACCGTCGCCGTCGCGCTGGCTGCTGTCAATGTGTTCGGTGGCTTTCTCGTCACGCGGCGAATGCTGGAGATGTTCAAGAAGAAAGAGCCGAAGAAGGTGGCCGGCCATCGCATCGCCACTAAGGAGGGTGTGTAAATGAGCACGAACTTCGTTACGCTCCTGTATCTCATTGCGTCGGTCTGCTTCATTCAGGCGCTTAAAGGGCTGTCGAATCCGAAGAGCGCGCGCGCCGGTAACGTGTTCGGCATGGCCGGTATGGCCATCGCGATTCTCACGACGATCGCGTTGATCGCGCAGCAGGCGGCGGCGCTGGGTTCGAACCTTGCGCTCGGTCTGTCGCTGGTGTCTGTCGCACTGATTGTCGGCGGCGCGATCGGTTCGTTCGTCGCAGCGCGCGTCGAGATGACGAAGATGCCCGAACTGGTCGCCGCGATGCACTCGCTGATCGGTCTTGCTGCTGTGTGTATTGCGTATGCGGTGGTGTCGGAGCCGGCTGCGTTCGGGCTCGGCGCTGAAGAGGGTCTGCCCGGTTTCCTGCCGTACGGCAATCGCATCGAGCTGTTCATCGGCACGTTCGTCGGCGCGATTACTTTTAGCGGCTCGGTGATCGCGTTCGGCAAGCTGTCGGGCAAGTACAAGTTCCGGTTGTTCCAGGGAGCGCCGGTCGTCTACGGCGGCCAGCATCTGATCAACCTGATGCTGGCGATCGCGATGCTCGGTTTCGGCATCGTCTTCTTCGTCACGCAGTCGTGGCTGCCGTTCATCATCATGACGACCATTGCGTTCGTGCTCGGCGTGCTGATCATCATCCCGATCGGCGGCGCGGACATGCCGGTCGTCGTGTCGATGCTGAACTCGTACTCGGGCTGGGCGGCGGCGGGCATCGGCTTTTCGCTGAACAATCCGATGCTGATCATCGCCGGCTCGCTGGTCGGTTCATCAGGTGCGATCCTGTCGTACATCATGTGCCGGGCGATGAACCGCTCGTTCTTCAACGTGCTGCTGGGTGGCTTCGGCAATACACCAGGTGCGGCCACGGCGGGCGGCGGAGCGGAGCAGCGTCCGGTGAAATCCGGTTCGGCCGACGACGCGTCGTTCATGCTCGGCAACGCCGAGACCGTGGTGATCGTGCCGGGTTATGGGCTGGCGGTGGCGCGTGCGCAGCATGCGTTGAAGGAACTGACCGACAAGCTGATCGAGAAGGGCATCGAAGTGAAGTACGCGATTCACCCGGTCGCGGGCCGGATGCCGGGTCACATGAACGTGCTGCTCGCCGAGGCCGAAGTGCCGTACGACATGGTCTACGAGATGGAGGACATCAACGGCGAGTTCGGCCAGGTCGACGTGGTGCTTGTGCTCGGCGCGAACGACGTGGTGAATCCGGCCGCGAAGAACGATCCGCAGTCGCCGATCGCCGGCATGCCGATTATCGAGGCGTACAAGGCGCGCACGGTGATCGTCAACAAGCGTTCGATGGCGGCGGGCTATGCGGGGCTCGACAACGACCTGTTCTACATGGACAAGACGATGATGGTGTTCGGCGATGCGAAGAAGGTCATCGAGGACATGGTGAAGGCAGCTGCGTAAGACCGCGCGGTCGCCGCAGAACTCAGACGAGAGGATGTATGGCGGAACTCTATCTGGTCCGGCATGGGCAGGCGTCGTTCGGTAGTGGCAACTACGATCTGCTTTCCGAGGTCGGCGAGCGCCAGGCCGTGTGGCTCGGCGAATATTTTTCGCAACGGGACGCGATTTTCGACCGCGTGATCACGGGCACGATGCGTCGGCACAGACAGACGCTCGACGGGATCATTCAGGGCCTTGGCCGCACCGTGACGCATATCGAGCAGCATGCCGGACTGGACGAGTACGACTTTCATGCGCTGTTCGAAGCACTGGGCCCGCAGCACGGGGCGCTGAAGGCCTTGCGGCATGGGTCGAAAAACGACTTCTTCAAGGGACTGCGGCAGGTGCTTCAGCTGTGGTCGGAAGACGGCATCGACGGACCCATTCCCGAAGCATGGGCGAGCTTTCAGCGTCGCGTGTCGGAGGCAAGGCGCGCTATTCAGGACGGTCCTGGAAAGCGCGTGCTGGCGGTGACCTCGGGCGGCGTGATGGCCGTCATGGCGCAGCAGGCGTTGAGGTCGCCGGCCGACACGGCCATCGCGCTGAACATGCAGATTAGCAACAGCAGCTTTTGCCGTTTCTTCTTTAACGAACGTGCATGGCAGCTTGGCAGCTTCAATAGCGATCCGCATCTCGATCGCGTCGACCGCCGACGCTATCAGACGTACGCGTAACGACAGGAGATGATTGAATGACAACTACGGATACCACTGACATCGATATCGGCGCACTCGCGCCGTATCTGGAGCGGTCGATTCGGGGCTTTAGCGGGCCTGCGTCCGCGCACAAATTCACCGGCGGTCAATCGAACCCGACCTTTCTGCTCAAGGCCGCAAGTGGCAACTACGTATTGCGTAGACAACCGTCCGGACCACTCCTGAAGTCGGCTCACGCGGTGGATCGCGAGTTTCGCGTGCTGGACGCGCTCGCCAGGACGGACGTGCCGGTCGCTCGCGCGTATCACCTGTGCGAAGACAAGGACGTGATCGGCACGATGTTCTATGTGATGAGCTTCGAAGAGGGCCGCATTTTCTGGAACCCGGCGTTGCCCGAGATCGCTCGCGTACAGCGCCGGGACTACTACGACGCGATCGTTCGCGCGATGGCGACGCTTCACGACGTGGATATCGACGTCGTGGGTCTGACCGATTACGGCCGCGCGGGCAATTACTTCGAGCGACAGATCGGGCTCTGGACACGGCAGTACCGCGCCGCCGAGACAGAACGCATAGACGCGATGGAGGCCCTGATCAAGTGGTTGCCTGTTCATTGCCCCGTGCAACAGGTTGCGCCTTCTCTCGTGCATGGCGATTTTCGCATCGACAATCTCATCTTTGATCCGCACGAATGCCGTATCAAGGCATTGCTCGACTGGGAGCTGTCCACGTTGGGGCACCCGCTGGCCGACCTCGCCTATTTTTGCATGTGCCTCCGGCTTCCCGCGAACGGCCCCATCGTCGGGCTTCAAGGCAAGAACAGAGCCGCGCTGGGCCTGCCGGGTGAAAAGGAAATCGTTGCCCGATATTGCGAACTGCGTGGCATCCCGGTGATTTACGGCTGGTCCTTCTATGTCGCGATGAGTTTCTTCCGGCTGGCCGCCATCGTGCAAGGGGTCAAAAAACGTGCGATGGACGGCAATGCGTCGCATGCAAACGCGCAAGAGGTCGGGGCGATGGCGGAAACGCTGGCACGCATGGCGGTAGATGTCCTCGAGGAACAAGGCTGATCCGTCAGCTCAATGACGAACCGGCGGACCTATTCATTTAAAGAGTAATCGTCAACATGAACACTAACCTCTTCAATCTGACCGGCAAGGTCGCACTCGTCACCGGTGCAAGTAGGGGAATCGGTGAAGAGATAGCCAGCCTGCTTGCTCAACAGGGCGCGCATGTCATCGTGACGAGCCGCAAGCTGGAAGACTGCGAAGCCGTATGCAGGCGCATTCGCGAAGACGGTGGAAGTGCGGAGGCAATAGCCTGCCACGTCGGGCGCATGGAGGACATCGCAAAGACTTTCGAGCACATCCGCGCAGTCCACAAGCGGCTGGATATTCTGGTCAACAACGCGGCGGCGAACCCCTATTTTGGCCACATACTCGACACGGACCTCGCGGCATTCGACAAGACCGTGGAGGTCAATATTCGCGGCTACTTCTTCATGTCGGTAGAAGCTGGACGGATGATGCGGGAACAGGGCGGCGGCGCGATCGTCAACACGGCGTCGATCAACGCATTGCAGCCGGGGGACATGCAGGGCATTTATTCGGTCAGCAAGGCGGCCGTCGTCAACATGACGAAAGCATTCGCGAAAGAATGCGGGCCTTTCGGCATACGCGTGAATGCGCTGCTTCCAGGTTTGACCAGAACGAAGTTCGCGGGGGCACTGTTCGAAACGAAATCGATTTACGACGAATGGATGGGGCGCATTCCTTTGCGTCGCCACGCTGAACCGCGCGAGATGGCGGGCACCGTGCTCTACCTCGTGTCCGACGCCGCGAGTTACACGAACGGCGAATGCATCGTCGTCGACGGTGGATTGACCCTCTGACGCCCGCAATAACGGAGACATCATGCAATTCGACTACACGCCGAACGTCAGACTCATGCAGGAGCGGTTGCTGGCGTTCTTTGACGAACACATCTACCCGAACGAAGCGCGCTACCTCGAGGAGATACGGACGAACCGGCAGGCCGGCAATGCCTGGGTGCCGACTCGCGTCATAGAACAACTGAAGCCGCTTGCGCGAAAGGCGGGCCTGTGGAATCTGTTCCTGCCGCGCTCGACGCGTGCGCCTGAGGGATTGACCAATCTCGAGTATGCGCCGCTGTGCGAAATCATGGGCCGGGTGCCCTGGTCGCCGGAAGTATTCAACTGTTCGGCGCCCGACACGGGCAACATGGAAACGCTCGAACGCTATGCGAGCGAGGCACTGAAGGACCGCTGGCTCGAGCCGCTTCTGCGCGGGGAGATCCGCTCGGCGTTCCTGATGACGGAGCCAGCAGTCGCGTCATCGGACGCAACGAATATTGCCTGCCGGATCGATCGCGACGGCGACCACTACGTGATCAATGGCACGAAGTGGTGGTCGTCTGGCGCCGGCGACCCGAGATGCAAAGTCTATATCGTCATGGGTAAAACCGATCCCGACGGGCCACGCCACGCACAGCAGTCAATGATCGTCGTGCCGGCGGACACGCCTGGCATCACGGTGAAGCGCTTCCTGCCGGTGTACGGCTACGACGATGCCCCGCATGGTCATATGGAGATCGAGTTGCGCGATGTGCGGGTTCCGGTTTCCAACCTGTTGCTTGGAGAAGGGCGCGGCTTCGAGATCGCGCAAGGGCGGTTGGGTCCGGGGCGTATTCATCACTGCATGCGCAGCATCGGCGCCGCCGAGCGTGCGCTCGAATTGATGTGTACGCGCAGCCTGGAACGCGCCGCTTTCGGCAAACCGCTCGGCGAGCATGGCGTCACGCAGGAACGCATCGCACAGGCACGGTGTGAAATCGAAATGACGCGTCTTTTGACGCTCAAGGCCGCATACATGATGGATACGATTGGCAACAAGGAGGCCAGGGCCGAGATTGCGATGATCAAGGTGGTCGCGCCCAACATGGCCTTGAAGGTGATCGACTGGGCAATCCAGGTGCACGGAGCGGCTGGTGTATCGGACGATTTTCCGCTTGCCTATGCGTGGGCGAACCAGCGCACGCTGCGTCTTGCCGACGGACCTGATGAAGTTCACCGCAACGCGATCGCCAGGCTGGAACTGGCCCGCTACCGGCGCACGCAATCGGCTTGAGAGCGATGTTTTTTCGTATGGCGAGCGTCGCTAGCGCACGCTGCGCGCATTCGCTGTCGGCAAAGGAGTAGCAATGGAAAGGGAAGTCGTCGTTGTAAGCGGTGTGCGCACCGCAATCGGCAAGTTCGGTGGCAGTCTCAAAGACGTGCCGCCGACCCAGCTCGGGGCACTGGTGGCGCGCGAAGCGCTTTCGCGAGCCAGCGTGTCGGGAGACGAGGTCGGCCACGTGGTGTTCGGCAACGTGATCGCGACGGAGCCGAAAGATCTCTACCTCGCGCGCGTTGCGGCGCTCGACGCGGGCGTGAGCGAAGCGACCCCTGCGTTCACTGTCAACCGCCTTTGCGGGTCGGGTTTGCAGGCGATCGTTTCGGCTGCGCAGACGATCCTGCTTGGCGATGCGGACATAGCAATCGGCGGCGGCGCCGAGAACATGAGCCGCGGGCCGTACGTGACGCCTGACGCCCGTTTTGGCGCTCGCATGGGAGACACACGTCTGATCGACATGATGCTCGGCGCGCTGCACGACCCGATCCATTCGATGCACATGGGAATGACCGCCGAGAATGTTGCGCGCAAGTATGGGATTACGCGCGAGCAGCAGGATGCGCTGGCCCTGGAGTCGCACCGCCGGGCAGCGCACGCGATTGCCGAAGGCAGGTTCAAGGAGCAGATCGTTCCGGTCACGCGCAAGGTCAAGGGACAGTCGACCGTGTTCGACACCGACGAGCACGTCCGTCTGCAACTCGATTCCGACGAACTCGCGGGACTGCGTCCTGCATTTCTGCGGAATGGGGGCACGGTCACGGCCGGCAACGCGTCCGGCATCAACGATGCCGCCGCAGCCGTCGTGATGATGGAGCGCAAGACAGCCGAGCAACGCGGCATCGAGCCGCTCGCGCGGCTTGTCTCATACGCGCACGCCGGGGTCGACCCACTCTATATGGGCATCGGCCCGGTGCCGGCGACACGCATCGCGTTGCAGCGGGCGCGACTGGATGTAACGGATCTGGATGTCGTCGAATCGAACGAAGCGTTCGCGGCGCAGGCCTGCGCAGTGACGCAACTGCTCGAACTCGATCCGGCCATGGTCAACGCGAACGGATCAGGCATTGCGCTGGGCCATCCGATCGCTGCGACCGGCGCACTGATTACGGTCAAGGCGCTGTACGAGCTTCAGCGTATCGATGGACGCTTTGCGCTCGTCACGATGTGCATTGGCGGAGGCCAGGGCATCGCGGCCGTGTTCGAAAACCTTCGTCGCGCATAGTGCGTGCGCAATAGCGCATTGAGAGACAAATCATGGCAATTGAAACGATAGGTGTCGTCGGCGCCGGCACGATGGGCAATGGCATTGCACAGACGGCGGCCATCGCTGGCGTGAAGGTCGTGATGGTCGACGTCACCAACGAGGCGCTCGCAAAAGGCATGGCCGCCCTGAGCGCAAGCATGGACCGGCTTGTCGCAAAAGAGAAGCTCGAGCGTCCAGCGCGTGATGCCGCGCTCGCGCGTATCGAAACTTCGACTGACTATCAGCGACTGGCTGCCGTCGACCTGGTGATCGAGGCAGCCACCGAAAACGCCGACCTCAAGCTGCGTATCGTGAAGCAGATCGAGTCGGTGGTGAGACCCGATGCGATAGTTGCATCGAACACATCGTCGATTTCAATCACGACGCTCGCTGCATCGCTGGCCGATCCGTCGCGCTTCATCGGCATGCACTTCTTCAACCCGGTTCCACTGATGTCGCTGGTGGAAATCATTCGCGGTCTGCAAACCAGCGCCGATACCGCTGAAGCAGTTCGTGAATTGACCGTGCGGCTTGGAAAGTCGCCAATCGACGTGAAGAACTCGCCGGGATTCGTTGTCAACCGTATCCTGGTGCCCATGATCAATGAAGCGTTTTTCGTGCTGGCGGAGGGCGTGGCCAGCGCCGAGGAAGTCGACGCCGCAATGCGGCTTGGCGCCAATCAGCCGGTCGGTCCTCTGGCACTCGCAGACCTCGTCGGGCTCGATGTTTGTCTTTCGGTTATGGATGTCTTGTTGAAAGACCTTGGCGATCCAAAGTACCGCGCATGTCCGCTTCTGCGCGAACTGGTGGCGGCGGGACGATTCGGACGTAAATCAGGCCACGGTGTGTACCGGTATTAATGACTTTTGCCGGTCCGTCGGATTCGAACTAGTGAGGAAAGCGTTGTGAAGATTATTGTGCCAGTGAAGAGAGTGGTCGACTACAACGTGAAGGTCCGCGTGAAATCGGACGGTACGGGCGTCGATATCGCGAACGTGAAAATGTCGATGAACCCGTTCGACGA
>NZ_JACHDI010000051.1:0-27183 GCF_014201025.1 Paraburkholderia sp. MM5384-R2 | reverse complement strand
AATGCACATGATCAGGAAAGGACAGATGAAATGTGTGGGCAAAGACCCGTTGTCTGCTTCCCGGCAGTTTTATTCACTTGTTATGTAAGCAATACTGATTATATTGACATTTGTCGTCTCGTCACGCTTACTGCGACAGAACCCTATCGCGAGAGAGGTGCCCCGATTGTTTGCTTACTCTCCCTGGCTGTTGCATCAGATGGGGCGTGCTGTTTCAGGTGCTGCTCTATTGCAAGCGCCGACTTCCGTTTGACCCACGTCTGTTGATTGCGCACAAAACGGCGACACCTTGTTTCGACCAGCGGCCTTGGCGTTGTACAGTGCCTCATCCGCCGCCTTGATCACCGTCGTCATGTCGCCCCCCTGATCCGGACTCCAGCTGGCCATACCAATGCTGGCAGTGACCCGCCCGTATTCGCTGCCCGCGTGTTCGATGCCCAGTTCGCTGATGGCCAACCGGATTTTTTCTGCAATCAGCGATGCGCCCGCAGGCGCAGTCTCGGGAAGCACGACCACAAATTCTTCCCCCCCGTAACGCGCTGCGCTATCGGCCGGCCGTCGGATGCTTTCGCCAATGCATTTCGCGACTGCCGCCAGCGCATCGTCACCCGCCTGATGCCCGTAGGTGTCGTTGTAGACCTTGAACCGGTCGATGTCGACGAACAGAAGCGAAAACACGTTGTGGGTTCGTCTGGCCCGGCGCCATTCCTGGTCGAGAATCTCGCCGAGGGTGCGGCGGTTGTGCAGGCCCGTCAGGCCATCGGTTCTTGCGAGTATCTGCAGTTCCGATTCCGCGCGCATGCGGCGGCGCAGCTGCGCTCCCAGGAGGAATGAGAGCGTGACGAACCCGAGGCCTGACGCGGCCATCAATGAGCCGCTCATCAAGGCACGTTTGCGCCACGCGGCGTAGATATCCTCCTCGGCCTCGGCCACCATGAGGACCAGCGGCAGATCGGGAAAATTCTTGAACGAGTAGAGGCGGCGCACCCCATCGATCGAAGCGGTTTCGCTGAAACTGCCCTCCGGTGCTAATCCGAAATGCCGGACCGTGCTCGCCCGGCTGAAATCGCGACCGATAACGCGCGCATCGTACGGCTGGCGCATCACCATCATGCCGTCCTTGCCCAGCAGTGCGGCGGAACCGTGCGGTCCAAGTGACAGCCCGTTGAACAGATGGTGAAAATACTCGAGATTGATGGCGATCAGCACGATTCCAGCGAACGATCCGTCAGGATTCGAAAGCCGCCTGCTCAGTGCGATGCTGGGCGAGCCGTCTCGCAAGCGTGACAGGTAGGGATCGCTGATATACAGACCGGCATTCGGGTTATCGCGTTGGATGGTGAAGTACCTTCGGTCGGCGAAGTTCCCTTTTCGCGGAATGTCGCGGCTGGCATCAATCACGATATTGCCGCGCTCATCGAGTACCAGCATCGACGCCAGATATTTCGCGGTGGCGGCACGATCGAACAGCACTTCGCGGCGAAGATGTGGCGGCAGCGCCAGCACGTCCGGCTCGCTCATGCCATCGACGACTGCCTGCAATGAAAGCGCATACAACTCGAAATTCCGCTCGATGTCGCGCTGCGCGATCAGCGCGACATTGTGCGAGGTTTCGCGCGCCCGATCGAGCGCGTCGACGCGCCCTTGATATAACACCATCACGCAAAGCCCCACCATGACGAGCGCAATGACAACCCCCCCATAGACAATGCCATGTGAAGCCAGCAGCGGGTGTCGCATCAGGCCGCCTGCAAGCCGGGAAGACCAGCCGCGCTTTTCGATTTTGTTCTCCACCACACCCTCAACCATGTCAGGAACCTGCAGCAGTACGTACGTTACGCGTCCATTCCAGCCCAATATGCCGTCGCGTCCTGATGGTCAAAAACAAATGACTTCAGGACGAACTGCTGCTCCGCGCTCATCGGGTCAAACTCCAGTCCATGCGTAGCCAGACTTCCGGAACCGGCATGGTGCTGCACATTCCGGATGACCGCGACCGCCTGGAATTCGACGTCCAGGTCACGCGTCCTGATCTGGAACGCCACACACAGGCGCTCCCCAACGTGCCCAAGCGGGAGTGACGCTGAAAGCGACATCCCGAGCACGCTGAGATCACGCCCGATGCCCAGGCCATCCAGTGTATTGCCGGTCAAATCCACGCCGTACCGCGTGGCCAGTCGGGTACGCACCCGTATAGCCCTGCGCTCACGTAGCCTCCGAATCTGGCCAGGCCTCGACAGCACCAGGTAATCAAACGGATGCTGGCACACCGCCTCGATGGTACACACGAACAGGAAGACCGCCTGACTTGCGAGCGCGACGATTTCGACGCTCTCCCCCAGTGCGAACACAACTGGCCGGCGACCGACGAGCGGAGGGGTCACGAAAAGCGCGCGGCCAGGACTGATCCCTATCAGCCGGCTTTGCTGCATCTCACGACCGATGCCGATCCGGCTGCGGATGCCCAGAAGCGCGCCGATCATGAGGTGCATGTCGTCAAGGGTTACCGCAGACTGTGCGTGGCCCTGTACTGCGTCCCGTGCGTTCGGCGGACCGTCGCTGTCCGGGCCAGCGCGGCATGGCCTAAAGTGTTCAAACAAAAAGTCGCGCTGCTCCACAGCAGGCAGGATTGTTCCAGCGCTGAGCAGCAATGCGCCACCGGAATCGACGACCGGCCATGCGAGCGGCGAACCGACCGGCACCGACTCCTTTAGCAAGGCGGCAAACGGTCCTCCGTTGACAGACTCATTAAGCTGGTCGCCTGGTCTCATCTTTTCCCTTCGAGCAGTGTGGGTTTATTTCACGGCGCGATTATCCCGCAAATTGTGGGGTCGGAAGTTGCTTAGATGTGTCTCAATAGTACAAAATCGTTCGCGCCGGCCAACAGGATGTCGGGATTTGTGCTCAGTACCTCTCGTCTCCGCTCTTACAGGTGAGGCCTTCTTAGGGAAATCCCTGGTGCGGGGGCGGGAGGAGCGACTTTCTGACGGTGCCAGCGACTCAGTGATCGCCATGCCTTCGGGTTGATGGTCTTCAAACACTGTTTGTTGCGGCAGGCATCGAGCCGTCGGATCGCACAACCAACAGGAAACGATGACGAACACTGATAACAGTCGGTCTGACGGGAACGAATCATTGTGGCGTCTGTTCTGGGTAGTGCTCGGCTTGTCCTCGCTGTCGTGGGGCGGTCTTGCCTTGATGGCGCAACTCGAACACCACTACGTCGAACGTGAGAAGCGGCTCTCGCCGCTCTCTTTCGCGGATCTGGTTGCGCTTGCCTGGATCGTGCCCGGGCCGGTCGGGTGCAACGTCGCTGTGCAACTCGGGCACGCGTTGTGCGGTCGCGCGGGAGCATGGGTGGCGGGCGTGGCAAGCGTGCTGCCCTTTTCTTTCCTGATGACGGCCTTTGCGGTCTTCTACCGGGCGCCGGTCATGCATACGGTGACATCACAGACACTGGTCAACCATTTCAGTGTCGTGCTCGCCGTTCTGATAGCTCTCACCTGGCACAAGCAGTCGCGTGTGCTCGTACGCGGACGGCTCGAATGGGCGATAGCCGTGCTCGCGTGCGTGGCGCTCGCGTATGCACACAGTCCGGCAGCCTACGTGCTTCTGCTCGGCGGACCCTTTGCCCTGGGCTGGCTCCTCGGCCCGAAATCCGACGCACAGCCCGAATTCGTCATTGCGCCCGGGGACTGGCGATTGTTGTTCGGTCTTTTGGTGCTGCTCATCGTGTTTGCCCTGCCACTGCCTCGCGAGTATGAACTCGCACTACTCTGGCCGCGACTCGCAGGCGCAGGCCTGACACTTTTTGGTGGCGGATTTTCGGCGTTGCCAGTCCTGAAAACGCTGTTCGTGACGCCATCCGTTGGTGTCTCCGAGAACGACTTCACCCTGGCATTTGCGCTGTCACCGGTGTCGCCGGGACCGCTGCTCAATGTGATTCCATTCCTTGGCTACCTGATCAACGGCTGGACCGGTGCATGTATGGCGACATTTGCGTTGTTCGTGCCGTCTGGCTGTCTCATCGTGTTTGCGCAAAGGTACGTGAACGACTTCAAGGCGCATTCCCGCTTCGAGCAGGGGATGCGTATGCTGCGTGCGGCGACTACCGCGTTCCTCGCGTTCGCTGTGTGGCGCATTGCGTTGCGCATTCCGCTGCAGCCTGCCTACCTGCTTACCGCCGCGTTCTCAGCCTTGTGCTTAACCAGGTTCAAGGTACCCGTATACGCGGTATATGCGACTGTCGCCATCGCTTTCGGGTTATGGGTCGTGTGTACTCGTGGATAAAGAATTTTTGACTTTCTGGCGCGTATCAGGAGGGATTTTGCATGGTCGGGTAGCAGCGACGCATTGCTGCGCTGCTGCTACCCGACAGATAATCGTCCAACCCGTCACGTGGACAAACCCATACGGACGACGCGTTGCCGACCAGCAGCGCCGGTGTCGTGTGTATTGCTGCCGTTCATGACATGACTGTATGCAACCGTGGTGGACACGTTAGCGGCATCACGCGGAGCGGTCTGTACGTTGCGATGGCAAGCGAAATCGAACTTGAATTCTGAGCGGCTCGAACAGATCGAGTGCAGTCAATCGGGCTGCGCGTTTCACGCGGTACTCGCGTCAGCGTAGGTGTCTAATTTAGAGGTAACGCCGGAACGTGCTACCAGCCTGCGTTGCGGGATAAGATGCTCGCGGCCGGGCTGCCGATCTGAGTGGCTTGTCAATTTATTCTTGGTCGTGTCGAGTGGAGTGGCGTCGCAGCGGGCAAGTGGCGGACCGGGAGGTCATGACCGGTGCCTTTCCGCTCGCAGACGACACAGATGTTGAATGGCAATTGTCAATCACATGTCAATTACGATTCAACAATGCCGCTATTTAAAGTTCGACGTCGGCGCTGCCGACGATATCGGCAATGGTTTTGCGTGCGGGCGCGAACCGGCTCTGCTGCCAGCGGCTCGTGGAGCACGACAAAAACATCCGTTGCCGCGCACGGCAACGGCCGTGAAATCCGCTTGCTTTGTCGGTGGCGATGCGGCAGCACCGTCGCGGGTTTGCGCGGCATCGGGCGTGCCACGGCTGCGTTGCATTTGCGCGCTTGCGAAATCGGCGGTGAATCGTCGGCAACTCGAGGATTGCGAGGCGGGCCTCAGCCGATGCGCCCGCGCCGCAGCACGGTGCTCAGACCGAGCGAGTGGCCTGGGTCGTAGTAGTGAATCAGCAGGGTGCGCCGCTGGCCGTTTCGCACGTCGAGGTTCGCATGCTGAAGTGCGAAGCCGTTGAATTCGTAAACGCTGCCGGGTTTGACCGGAATGCGCCTGCAATGACCGACACGCAGATCATGCAAGGTATGCCAGGTGCGCCAGCTGAGCGGCAGGCTGTGCAGGAAGCCGTGGCGGATCTTGCAGATCACGTTGGTCAGCGTGGTCACCGACAGGCGCGGCTTGCGGTACATCACCAGGTCGCCGTTGTGAACCCCGTCGGGCGCGAGCTGAAGCGGAATCAGCAGCGTCAGCAGGTGCGAGTCGTAATGGCGGCAATGGCTCTCCGCCAGCGAGGTGTTGCCGGCACAGCGCAGCACGGAGAACGCCTCGGTCGGTAAATCTGTATGGCCAACTTTCGCGGCCATCGCGCGCGTATTCGCGCAGATCGACTGTTCGAGTTCGCGAAAGGCTAGACCGCGACGCAGCAGGTCGGCGATTCTCGCGCCAGACTGCGAACGCTCTGGCGTGTCGCCGAACAGGTGGTCGATGAACTCGTTGATTTCGGCGATCGTCTCCAGTGGAATCACATCATCAAAAGACTTCAAAGCAACATTTCTGCCGATTCGAATCTGCCTGGAAAGAGTATGCCCACGCACGTCTGTCAGGGTGTCCATCGCCCAAATTTCCATTCGTTTATTGCTCTGCGACCGTAATGAAAAATATGCTTTACAAGCCTCGAACAATGTGCGCCAGCGTACACAAAGATGCTCGGGCGATTGAGCGAGGTCATCGAATCTTACTAACCAGTGCATAACCTGGCCGTTGCTCGCACCGTTCGATACCACGCCCGCCACCGTGGATAAGTTCGATCACTGGAATCTTGGCACCTATAACTCGGCGTTGCAGGCCGGCATCGAACCGGCCATTCGTTTTCATCAGGCGATCGGTGTCGCGAATATTCATGCGAGGTTAAGTGCGCTCACCCGCTACTGGACGTCGCGCACCGCTGACATTGATGGCTTGCGCATTCACACGCCGCTCGAGGCCGATACGCTCGGCGCGGTGAGCCTGTTTTCTATCGACGGCATCGATGCGGCGCGCCTCGAACGCACTTTGCGGCAATCGTTCTCGGTCCATGTTAAATACCGGCGCGTCGGGCAGCTGGAAGGTCTGCGTGTGTCGCCGCATATATACATGAACGAAGCGGACCTGGATGTATTCGTTGATGCACTGCACGCGGCCGTCAAGGACGCTGACTGAGCCGGTCGTTGTCGCCGCACTGGTCTGAGTGACCGGTCGCGCGCTGCCGGTCACTGCCTTGCGAGGTTACCGGCGCATGCGCCCTTGCATGAGGCATGCATGCACATCAAAAATAGTCGTTCGTCGCGGCGTTAGGTTGAGCATTCGGATCTCATTTCATCACCGCGAGCGCATGCCGCTCTGACTGTTGTGGTAGAAGTCGAAGCCTGGTCTTTTCGCGCGGCTTCACTTCTGCACGGGTATAGAAGCCTGTGGGTCGGTGCGATAGCGCAATCCGTCGACAAACAGAGCCACCAACCTCCGGGCGTCGGGAGGATCGGGACATTCAAGCGGAGCGCACAGGGCAGCCACCGCGCACAAAAGCTTGTCGGGCTGAATTCCTTTGCGAATGTCGGCGAGCCGCCACCCCGGCGCTCACGCGTGTCGTCAACCAGACTGAACCTAGAAACGGCAGTTGAAGGTTTGAAATCAGGCGCCAACGCAATGCGGGCAAGGGTTTTCGGAAGTCTGGCAAACTCACCAGATGGGTGAACAGACAAACCGGGAGATTGCGGCGGGGCCGGACGCCGAACCGATGATTGTCGACACGATGGGCGGGCGCATGCACGTGCATTGGGACGAGGCCGCGCACGCGACGCCAAACGGCCAGCTGGTATTCTTTGCCGAGTTTCTCGCGACCGCCGGCGTGTTCGACGCGTGGGTCGATGCTTGTCCGCTCGTGCATCGCGGCGGCAATACGTCGGACAAACGTGACGTGCTGGGCACGCTGGTGCTGGCGGTCCTTGCTGGCCACCGTCGCTATTCTCACGTGACGGCACTGCGCGGTGACGCGGTAGCGGCGCAGGCGCTGGGCATGAAGCGCACCGTCAGCGAGGACACCGTGCGACGCTCGCTGTTGCAGATCGATGCGGTGGCCAGCGAAGCGTGGATGCGCCCGGCGCTGATGAACAGCGTACGCGACGCGCTCGCGACGCCGTGGATCATGGACATCGACGCGAGCATCAAGCCGCTATACGGACGTCAGGAAGGCGCGGAGCTGGGCTACAACCCGCACAAGCGGGGGCGTCCGAGCCACGTGCTGCACACGTTCTGGGTCAGCACCCTGCGACTGGTGCTGGACGTGCAGGTGAGCCCGGGCAACCAGCATACGTCGCTACACGCCAGGGAGGGGCTCGGGCGACTGCTCGACGAGCTGGATGGGTGTCGCCCGGTGCTGGTACGAGGCGACTGCGGCTACGGGAACCAAGGTGTTCTGGCCGTGCTGGAGCAACGGGCGCAGCCCTACCTGCTTCGTTTGCGCCAGACAAAGAATGCGAAGCGTCTGGTTACCCGGCTGGCGGGGCGCAGCGACTGGGGGCAGGCGGATGCCCAGGGATGCCAGGCGATCGAAAGCGAACTGCGGCTGGACGCCTGGTCGCGCACACGCCGCGTGGTCGTCGTGCGCCGCCGGATTCGTGACGACGTGGTGAACGCGCCGCGCAAGGATCAGCAACAGCTTCGGCTGCCGATCGCCGACGTGGCGGTGCTCGACGCCCATCAGATGTGGGAGTACACGATCCTGGTCACCAACGCACCGTATCCGCTGGACTCGATCGCGCAGTTGTACCGCGACCGCGGCGATTGCGAGAACGGCTTCGACGAACTGAAGAACCAGTGGGGCCTGGGCGGCTTCACGACGCAGGACATCACGCGCTGCCAGACGACGGCCCGGATCGGCGCGCTGGTCTACAACTGGTGGTCGTGGTACTGCCGCGCCGCTCATCCGCAAGGTCGGCTCGAAGCGGTGACGAGCCGACCGCTGCTGCTGGCCGCCGTCGGCACGAGCGCCAGCCACGCTGGCGGCACCCGGCTCTATCTCACGCCGTTGCATGCGATGACGCAGACCATCCGTGCGCTGGTGGGCAATATCCGCAAGGCACTGCAGCATGTCAGACAGCTCGCGGAGCAATCACCGAAACTCGATCGCTGGCGCGCGCTGCTGCGCTATATCTGCGCACAGATCGTCCCTTCGAAATTGCCTCGGATTACTCATGATCTGCTCGTTGCATCGGGGGTGATCGCCGTTTTTAGGCTGAAAACTGTTTATCGGGCAGAGTGAATACGATTCCCGAGCGAATTGTCGAACGCGCAGCCACGATCCGGGCGGGCGTTCGGCAATAGCTCGTAGGTATCGCAACGAAACCCGTTTCAAGACCGCTGGCTTAGGCGATACACAAGGCAGTATCTGTTCCTCAGATTGGCGGACAGGCGAGTGTCCCGGAAACGGCCGCCGCCCGAGGCGGCGAATCGTTGAAGATGACGTCTCTCAGACGTCCCCGCAGTCGTCGTCCGGAGACAGCGCTTCGAGTGGCTCAAGGAACGTTCTTACCCGCGTCAGTTTTGCGATGAAGTCGTCGATCACATCGAGCGCATTCAGCACTTGCTCCGCTAAGGTGCCTTCGTGCCGCGACGGCACCCTTTCCGTGTTCTGACGAACCGTCGATGTCAGTTCCTCCATCGACGCGGCGGTCTCCTGCAGAGACGCGGCCTGCTCTTCAGTCCGTTGCGACAGGTCCATGTTACCGGCCGAGATCTCCTACGCGGCGATGTCGATCGACTCGGCGCCAGCCCTGACAACGCCGATGGTCTTGACGAGATCATGCTGCATGGTCCTGAGTCCCCGCATCAGTTGCCCCATTTCGTCGTTCGAATGAATTTCGACAGACGTAGTCAGGTCGCCGTTGGAGATCGCCCTGAAATGATCGACAGCCCGCACGAGCGGCATCCCGACCGCTTGCTGCGAGGACCACCAGGCAAAAGCTGCGGCACCTAGCGCGACCAGAACACCCGCAATGGTCGCCCAGAGGAAGGCGTGAAAGCGCGTCTGCGAGGCATTGAACGTCGCGCTTGCCGCAGTGACCTGAAGCTGCCCGAGCAAATCCATGCCTGCGGACACGTCGATGAACAACGGCAGAGGTATGTTTAACCAGACGCGCGGGATTTTTTCCGCGTCGTGCGTCGCTATCACACTGAACATGGGGTCCAGGCCTTTAGCGACGAGCGCGTCGAAGTTCACGTTCGTATCTGCCGCGATGCGTGCCTCGTCGGATCCGGAAACCGGCAACGCGCGGTATGCATCCCATGCTTTCCTGGCCGAGGCAAGCAGATTCCGCGCGATCCGCGTTTCCTCTGGCACGTCCGCACCGGTCGGCTCCAGCGCAATCCGATACAGGTACAGACGTGTTCTCGACAACGCCACATTGGCCTGCGCGAGAGCCACTGAAGACGTCAGTCGGGTCGAATAGAGTGCTTTCACGTCGTTGTTGCTCGTCAGGACGCCGGTGACACCCATTGCGCCGCCAACGACCAACAGTCCGCCGAGAAAGCTTATTGCCATCGCAAGGCGGACACGGATACTGAGGTTCTTGAACATGGAGAAGAATAGATGCTCAGATATGACAGGTGACGCCACGTAGACAAGGGAGATTTACATCCCTGAATTGATGTTCATCGGAGCGCTCACGGCCGTGGCCTTTGAAGTGCGTCGGGGGCTCGAAAATGATGCTCTTTCGAGCGAGGGAACGTCGTAACCTGTACGGAAACGTGTTGAGGCGCGAGGGGTTGCTATTCGGGGCGCTCGTACCTTGTCCGATTCGACGAAACCAATCGTAGCTCTTTCGCTCCAGCCTGCCGCACAATAGGTCGAGCGAGCCCCCGAGCCCCAATTACAGGGCGCACCGGCGCACTGCAGAAATCCGTGCCGAGCGTCATGTTTTTATCCTGCCCCCCAGCGTTGCGTTTCAATCGTCGCTCAGCGCGCGAGCGATCAGGGAATCGACGGTGCCGTCGTGCCGGAAACCGGCCTCGACTGCGCGCCGGTCCATCAGCGGCGGCTGACGGCCGAACAGGCGCTCGATCCGGTCGTCGGGAGAATAGTCGACGCGGGCCGAGCCGAAGCGAACCGCGAGTGCGTCGACGATCCTCTTCACTTCAAGGTGCAGCACGGGAGGTGTCCACACACGTTGGGCATGCAGTCCGTCGGCTGACAGGCGCGCCGCATGCAACAGATTGTCGACGCAACACGGACGCGACATCCACCATGCGCTCGCCGACGGCGAGACCGGACACGTGTAACGCTGGCCGGCCTGCACCGCGCGAAAGATCGCACTCATGAAAGCGGAGCCATGCCCCGCCGACAGACCCGGCCGCGCGACAATTCCCGGCAGGCGCAGCGAACGGCCATCGAGCTTGCCGCGGCGCGTCCAGTCCGACAGAAGCTGTTCGCCGACCAGCTTGTGCACGCCATAACTGGTCGTCGGCCGCGGGAGCGAGTGCTCGTCCATTCGCGCCGGAAGCGGCGCGCCGTATACGGCCACACTGCTCGCGAATACGACCCGCGGCACCCGCGAATGGGCTTGGGCCTGTTGCGCGAGCCGCTCGAACAGCGCGAGCGTCGCATACAGATTGACGCGGTCGCCGAGAGCATGGTCGGCTTCGGCCTGGGCCCCAGGCACGCTTGCCAGATGAAAGACGATATCGACAGGTTCCGACAGTAGCGAATCAAGCGTGCGCGGCGCACCGAAATCGCCGGCGAGAAGGCTGACCCGAGTGTGTTCGGGAGCGTTGTAGAACGCCTGATCGACCAGCAGAAGTTGCGACACGTCGCCGGCGCAGGCGAGGCCTTCACTCAATAGCCGCTGAACCAGCGCGCGACCGACAAAACCGTTGGCCCCCGTTACGAGGACTCTCATCGTTGCGCCTCGCCTTTACCGGCCATCGCCGCCCACACCACGCGCTGATCGATGGTGCCGAAGGGCGCACCGCCTTCGTCCTCACGCGCCGTCATGTTGACCTGGTCGCCGAAGCGCATGAAAGCCGTCCTCGCCTGCCCTTCATCGACGATCTCGATCACGCGGCGCTCGGCAATGCATGCCGATCCGACCGCGCGGTCGACGTTCGATACCGTGCCCGAACCGATGATCGTCCCCGCCGACAACTTGCGCGTACGGGCCGCGTGTGCGATCAGCTCGCCAAATCCAAAGTTCATCTCGCTTCCGCACGGGTGCCCGAACCATTGCCCGTTCCACTCGACGTGCAAGCGCAGATGCACGCGGCCATCGCGCCACTGATTACCCAGTTCGTCGGGCGTGAGCGCGACGGGCGCGAAGCTGGTCGAAGGCTTGGCTTGCAGAAACCCGAAGCCGCTTTTCATTTCGCGCGGTCCAAACCCGCGCAGGCTCCAGTCGTTGATCTGCACGACGAGACGAATATGCTTCATTGCGTCAGTCGCCGACACACCCATCGGCACGCCGTCGACAACCACGCCGAACTCGCCTTCGAAGTCGATGCCGTCGCGCTCATCCGGCAGCGGCACGTCTTCGGTCGGACCCAGGAAGTCGTCGCTCGCGCCCTGGTACATGACTGGCACGGTATCGAATTCGGGAATCGGCGGCGTGTTGAATGCACGCTCCATCAAACGGCCGTGATTGAGAAACGCGGAACCGTCGCACCATTGCGGACTGCGCGGCAACGGCGCGGAGCAGACGGCTGGATCGAACGCAAAAGCATCGGCGGCATGGCCGTCATTGAGTTCTTCGTAACGCGTTTGCAAGCGAGGCGCGACGTCCGTCCAGTGCTCGATGGCATCGAGCATCGTGTCGGCAATTCCCGCTGCCTTCACGGCATGACAAAGGTCGCGCGAGACGACGAGCAGCGTGCCGTCGCGATGACCGCGCAAAGTGGCCAGTTTCATCGTGTTTCGGTCTCCATCGACGTGTTGAGCGCCGCCGCAATGGCGCTGTTATAGGTGCCGTCGATCAGCACGAACAACATCCGGCAGACCCGGTTCGAGCGGTTGGCCCACGCGTGATTGGTCCCGCGCTGGATCACGACGCTGCCGGACGCGAGCGCCACTTCGCCTTCGTCGAGAATCAACGTCATTTCGCCATCAATCACCACGCCGTAGTCGATCGACTCCGTGCGATGCATCAGCGGATGCGGAGAATCGCTCTGCACCGTCGACACATTGGCATCGCCCGTTTCGCTGAACGCCGCTTGCATTTTCGACGCGCCTTGCGCGAGAAACTCCTGCGTATCCGGCGGAATGTCGACAAAGCGAAAACGCGTGCCTTGTTCCGGCGGCGGCAGCATCAAGGGTCCGGCGGTCGGGTCCGGCCCGTTGTCCACGCAGGCCGGGCTGCCTGCCGTCAACCAGACTTCGTGAAAGACCGTGCCTTGAATTGCCTTGATTTCGACGACGCTTGGCAATGGACCATCGGAGGCGACGATGGCGCGCCCGCGCAAGTCGTGGCCCGTGACGATCCGGCGAATCGGCGGCATCATGCCGGCACCTCGTCGAATATCGCAACGGCACGCGTCCAGCCGGCCGACGCGCCGCGAATCTTGTGCGGAAAGCAACTGATCGTGAAGCCATGCGGCGGCAGCGCTTCGAGGTTGTGCAGCTTCTCGAGATGGCAATAGCCGATGTCGCGCCCGGCCTTATGACCTTCCCAGATCAGCGAGGTGTCGCCGGTCTCGGCGATCTTCTTCGCGGTGTAGGAGAAAGGCGCATCCCAGCTCCATGCGTCGGTGCCGGTGAGCCGTACGCCGCGCTCCAGCAGATACATGGTGGCCTCGTAGCCCATTCCGCAACCGGCATTGACGTAATCGCCATGTCCATAGCGCGAACCGGCGCGCGTATTCACGACGACGATGTCGAGCGGTTCCAGTTCATGGCCGATCCTTGCAAGTTCTCGCTTGACGTCCGCAGCGGTCGCGACATAGCCGTCTGGGAAGTGACGGAAGTCGAGCTTCACGCCGGGCTGAAAACACCATTCGAGCGGAACCTGGTCGATCGTGGTCGAAGCCTTCGGGTCGCCGAGGCTCGCGTCCATCGTGGAATGGAAATGCCAGGGCGCGTCGAGGTGCGTGCCGCTATGCGTCGTCAACGTGACCCATTCGGCCGCGGCCGCTTCGCCGTCGGGAAAGTCCTCGACCTTCGTTCCCGGCAGCATGGCCATGAATTCACCTATCGTGTCGGCATGCCTCTGGTAGGTGATCTTCGGCGCGAGCGGCGGCGGATCGGAGAGCACATCGTTTTCAAGGTAGATCGAAAGATCGATAAAGCGTCGATTCGGTTTCATTCGGAGATTCCCGCAATGCGTGTACGAGGAGCAAGCCGTGAAAAGCAGAAGATCGCGATTGCGGCAATCGCCACCGCCGCCACACCGAGACTGCCGTAACCGGAAAGCTTGACGAGCGTGCCGCCAAGAATCGGGCCGATGGCGGCACCCGTCATGAGCATCGCCGGCGTCGCCGCGACCGCACGGCCGGTTCTGTCGAGGCGCGCGAGCATGCCGAACGCAAAGGTGTGGGTGAAAATCATCGCCGCAGCAAAGACCGAAACGGAAGCCGCATACGGTGCGAACGAGGAACTCTGCGTGACAGTCACCGCAATGACGGCTTGCGCCAGCGCCCCGCACTGCACGACTCGCACGCCGGGCAAGCGCGATTCGAGAAAGCCCGCGAGCGGCGCGGGGATCAGATTGACCAGACCGAGCGCGATGAGAACACCCGTGACAGCGGAGAAACCGAAGCCGCGATCGAGCCCGATGCGCTGCACGAAGGCGAACACCATGGCCTGCGTCAGTCCCATGCAGGCGACGCCGATCATGCCGAACCAGACCGCGCGTTCGAGCCGCGACTCGCTGTTCGCCGCGCCGATATCGCGCGCATAGGTCGCCGGAAATGCTGCCGCCGACACCAGCGCGGCGACGGCCATCACGCCGGCGAACACCTCGAAAAGCGCCCTGCCGCCGTGGGCCGCAATCAATCCCGGCGTGATGCCGAGAAACGCGATCGCAAAACATCCCAGCGACAACCCGGCAATCGCAAACAGTCTGTGGGGGCTCCGGCTGCGGCCAATGGTTCCATGCGTCACGCTCAGACTGCTGCCGACAGCAAGCCCGGCCACGACATGCAGACCCGCCATCAACTCATAGCGATCGATCGCCGCGGCTACCGCGAATGCAACGGCCGCGATAGCGAAGCCGGCCGGCGCAACGAAGCGCGCCCGCAAGCGGTTCAAACGCGGCGACAGGAAAACGCTGCTCGCGACCGCGCCGACCAGAAACAGCGTGGCCAGCGAACCGGCCTGCTGTGGATCGAGGTGATAGTCGCCAATCAGCGTGCCGACCCAGACCGGCAGCGCGACGAGATCCACCATGCCGGCGCAATGCGCGACGAGCAGCGCCAGCACGCCGGCTCCGCCGTACCGCGTGGCTGCGTGCGCGCCGGACTGCACGGCCGGTTGTCGCGCGGCATCCGCTGTGATGTTCTCTACCATTTCGTTCGCCCTCCTTGGCATCAGATCGGTTGGCTCAGATTGGTTGAACGAGGCTCGTCAGCGTCTCGCGCATGATCTGGGCGTGTTCCGCCTTGTCACCTCCGCAGATCTCGATCTCGCCAAGCCGGCCCGAGTTCTCGACGACGATGCGGCAGCGTTCCCAACGGCGCGCCTGGAAGGCGAGCAAAGCCGCTTCGAGCGTCGCGCCTCGGCCCAGTTCCTCGGCGAGCACGATGCCGTCCTCGACGCCGATGCCCGCTCCGGCAGCCATATGTGGCGTCGTGGCATGCACCGCGTCGCCGATGAGCACCACGCGTCCAGCAAACCAGGGTTGCGGCACGAGCAGCCGTTCCAGCGGCCGGTAGATGACCGTCGACTGCGGCCCGATCTGGTCACGAATCGACTGCACGAGCGGTGCGCTGAAAGGCGCCAGCAGATCGCGCAGCATCTCAGGCCAGCGCTCCGGGTCGAGGCGCTCGTTGGTCGGACGATCCTCGGTGACGAAGACGTACATCTCGTCGTGCGAAACGGGATTCACGCCGGCCTTGACCTTATGTCCCATCCACATGGTCGCGCAGACGATTTCCGCCGGCCGCGGCACGACCGCACGCCAGATGCCCTGGCCGGTGTAGCGCGGCTGAGGCGCATCGGGGAATACTGCTTGCCGCACTTTCGAGTAGAGGCCATCGGCGCCGATCACGAGGTCATACGTGGCCTGCGTGCCGTCGGTCAGCGTCACGTCGACGCCGTCGTCGCGTTGCACGATGTGCGAGAACGTGCAGCCGAGGCGCACCTGCACGCCGGCTGCCCGGGTCGCCTGCGCAAGAATGTCGGCCAGCACCGGCCGCATGATCGCGCCGCCGCCCGGAATGTCGGGACCGGCTACGCGAGGCGTCGGCAGTTGTCCCAGCGGCGCGCCGCCCGATGTGAAGAGATCGACGCCGTCGCCGCAGTAGCCGCGCTCCATCACCGCATCCACGACGCCGATCGTCTTCAATGCGCGCAGCGTCGGGCCGCCAATGCTGATGCCGGCGCCATACGCGCGCCACTCGCGGTCGATCTCCACGAGATCGACCTTCAGCCCCTGCTTTACGCATTGAATCGCGGCGGCCATGCCGGAAAAGCCGCCTCCGACTATGAGGACATGCCGAACGGAAGTCATGCTGGTGTCTCCTGGTTTCATCTCGCACCCGCGAACGTCGTAAGCGAGCGTCTTTTGTGTTTTCGGATGATGTGCGTCGGGCGTGCCAATGGGTGTTGACCGCCGCACTTCTTTGCTCGCGCCATGCGTGCCATGCGCGCGTTATGTTTCGCCTTCCGGTTCGCCTTCTTTGCCGACCCGCGATGCAGAACCAGCCGGCATGAAAACGCTCACGTCGCCGTCTTCCGTCACTGTCGTGTCGAGCCGCGTCAAGCGTTGGCCCAGACACGGCCCGACCAGGCACTCGCCGGTCGCGATATCGAACTGCGCACCGTGCGCGTGGCAGACGATACGTGTGCCGTCGCCGTTCAGGTACGCGTCCTTGCGCCACGCCATCGGTGTGCCGCCGTAATGCGGACACGCATCCAGATACGCAAACACTTCACCGCCGCGGCGAACGAGCACCAACGTATCGCGCCCCTGCCCCGCGGGATAGAAGCCTCGCGAGCCGGGGTCGTCCAGTTCATCGAAGCGGATCAGACGGATTGGTAACGCGGCAACTGGCATGATGGCCCCGAGTGCTAGCCGGCGGTTTTCGCCGACGCAGCGGGCGGTCCGCCTGGCGCCCATTTCTCGCGATGCTGGAACAGGAACAACTGTGAAGCGTCAGCGCCCATCGACGCGGTTCGCGCAGCCCAGCCATCGTCGTGAAGGTCCATATCCGCGTCATACTCGACGTGGCAACCCAGCGGGCTGTTGAAGTACCAGAACCAGTTCGATCCGAACCGGTGACGCCCCGGCCCCCAGAACGACTGATAGCCCTTCTCGACAAAGCGTGTGCCGGCTTGCAGCACCTCGGTCGGTCCGCCCATGTGGAAAGTGAAGTGCTCGCAGCCCTTCATGAACGGCGGCGTCTGGATCATGAACAGCGTGTGATGATCGAGCGTGCCGGCCGGGCGCAGGAACGGCCCCACGCCGGTGAAGCGGTCCGAGCAGCGAAAACCGAGACGCTCGACATAGAACGCTTCCGCCTTCTCAGCGTCCGGCACGAAATAGACGACGTGCGAAAGCGAGCGAGGCGTGAGGTCGGCATTGTCGTTGACAGCGACCACGTTTGGTGCCCGCCGCGCCGGCGCGCCGGGTGCGTTGACCGATTCCGCGGGCAGCGCAAGCGGACGTCTCACGGTGATCTGGAAGCCAAGGGCAAAGCCCATGTCGTCGACCGATTCGATCGAGCCGTCCGCGAGTTGCCGCACTTCACGGTCCCGTTGCAGTTCGGCTGCAATCGCGTGCAACGTTGCGGCGTCGGCCACGCCATAGGTCGTCTTGCGCAACATGTTTCCCGTGGCAAGCGCGGGCGGCAAAGCCGGATCGTCGGCGCGCCTGATTTCGATCGCGGTGCCGTCCAGTGCTTCAAAGCGGCCGCCGGCTTCGCCCGCACGCACGGCCACGAGGCCGTAGTCGAGAAGGTACTGGTTGCAGCTTGCCACGTCGTCCACGCCGAAGACGAGCGTATCGGGTCCGATGATATTCATGAGCTCGAGTTCAAGTTGAAAGATGAGTCAGAGAGCGGTACGGCCGCCCAGGGTTTCGGCCACCCAGTCGGCGATGTAGTGGCCTGCGTTGATCGAATTGTCGAAGCTGGAGTGTTGAACGCCGCCTTCGCGGTCGGTAAATATCTTCAGCTCACGCTTCGGACTGTTGACGAGCTGCTCATAAGTGCGGTGCGCCCAGGCTACGGGAATCTGCGAATCCTTCTCGCCGTGCGTCACGAGAAACGGCACCTTGATGCGATCTAGCACGCCGTCGAGATGAACGTTCTCCGCGATCTGCATGAATTCTTCGACGTCCTTCGCGCCCCACACCCAACGGACGTGATCCCAGTAGTGCGGAACCGGGAAATTGCCTTCGCGCTGCAGGCGTTTTTTCTGCACGTCCCGCCAGTCGTGATTTGCGCCCCAGACCACACCGCACGCGAAGCGCGGCTCGAAAGCCACTGCACGCGGGCAGTAATAGCCGCCGAGCGAGACGCCTTCCATGCCGATGCGCTTGTGATCGATGTCGTCGCGCGTCTCCAGCCAGTCCACGATCCGGCTCGCCCACACTTCGGAGTTGTACACGGCATGCAGGCCGTTAACGCGCAGCGCTTCGCCGGTGCCCGGCTGATCCACGATCAACGACGACACGCCGCGTGCCGCCAGCCAAGCCGGCAATCCGACGAGGTATTTCATTTCCTTCGTGGAGTCGAGCCCGTTCACCTGCACGAGCAAGGGGCTGCGCGCGCCGGCATCCTTCGCCTTCACCAGCAAGCCGGACAGGTGGCCGTCGCCGTATGGAATCGTCACGCGTTCGCAGTCCTCGCCGAGCAGCTTGACGCCCCTCGCGAACGTATCGAGCGAACGCCGGTACAGATCGACGCGCGCCGGGGCGCCGTGCGCCTGCAGCCGTTCGCAGGTGATCAGGTAGATAGCCGCGCGCTTGAGCTTTTCGCCGGCCGACAGCAGCCGGCCGCGCGCTTCGTCCTCGTTCGCGAGATCGCACAGGCGATCGGCCATGCTCGACCATACTTGCCTGAATGCGCGGGTACCTTCCGCATCGGGCTGCTTCGCGGCCTCCTGCAAAGGCGCGCACATTGCCTCTATTTCACCGATGCGCGCGCCCATCTCGATCGCGAGATCGACGGACAGGTTCCAGACGTAATTCGTGGGGAAATAACGAAACATGCAAGTCCTTCAAAGTTGATTAGTGACCCGTAGCAGGTCCCGGCGGTTTCGCCCACAACGGAATCGCGACGTTGAGCCAGACCGCGTTGCTCTTCGAGGTGTTGGCCGCATAAATGCCCTGCTGATAGTTGAGGTTGATATTGAATTTGCCCGCGTCGTAGACGATCGACGGTCCAAGCCCGAGCGTCTTTGCCCGGTTGCCGCCAATTACCGACCCGTTCAGCCGGTCGTCCGTGAACTGGTTCAGGTACGCGCCCACAAGGCCCAGCTTCCATTTGCCGATGTTCCATCCGGCCTCGAATTCGCCGACGTAGGCCGTGCCCGACCGGTAGCCTGTCGCGCCGTTTTCACGGTTGATCATCAGGCGGTTGGCGACGCCCAGGTCGATACCGTTGGGCGCGTTGTAACGCAGCGAGACGACCGGTTGCAGCGACGTATAGCCCACGGCCACGCTCGGTTTCGACGGGCTATACGAACCCGTCTCGAATGCAATGTCGAAGCCGCTGGTGAAAGTCAGATTCCGCGCGAGGCCCCAGCTCATGATGACCGGAGACAGCGTGACGTTGGACAGTCCGTTCTGCGTGCCTTGCTGTCCGGCGATGTTCGTATGCAGCGACACGACCGGCAACACGAGTTGCGAATACACATGGGCGCCCAGCACCGTGAACGGATACGAGGCGAGCAAACGCGTGGTCGCCGAAAACGCCGACGAATGAAATGGCACCGGCAGCTTCTCGCCGTTGTTGCCGTAAAGCCCATTCGAAAAGCTGTAACTGAATTGCTCCAGAGCGAACAATCCGGGTATCGGCGGCATCTCCGCGATATTGGTGCCCACCGCGCCTGCCGGATAGGGAGAAACCCCGCTTTCCAGAGCACAGGCGTTCTTCGATCCGAGCGCGGCAAACATCATGCAGCCTACGGAAGCGGCGGCGGCCGCAGCAAATCCTCTACGCAACTTCGTCTCCTTATCGCCTGCAGCTCATGGGCATGCCGGACGTGTCTCTTATCGTTGACTGGATGCGGCGAAGCGCAGATATGGCGCATCGACGCTGCCAGCACCTCCCGATTCACATGGTTGTTTTCGATCGTGTCGGGATGGGCTTTAGATTAAGATGCGCTCGCGTAGCACTCAAATGGATTGCATCCATTCGATCTATGGGTCGCCTGAATACTTTCAGGAGAAACCCTAATGCCGGTCGCCGCTGACGCGTATCCATACGGCATGGCGGACCACAATGAACGGAGACAACGCCCATGCGCTTTAACAAGCTCGATCTGAATCTGCTCGTCGCGCTCGACGCCTTGCTGACCGAGGAAGGCATCAGCCGGGCGGCCGAAAAAATCCACCTGAGCCAGTCCGCGATGAGCAACGCGCTGGCGCGGCTGCGCGAATATTTCGACGATGAGCTGCTGGTCCAGGTTGGCCGCAAGATGGAGCTCACGTCGCGCGCCGAGGGGCTCAAGGACGCCGTGCGCGACATTCTGGTTCGCGTCGACGCGACCATCGCCGCTCAGCCACAGTTCGTGCCGCCGCAGTCGAACCGGCTGTTCCGGCTGCTCGTATCCGACTACACGATGATGACGCTGATGCCGCACGTACTCGAGCTTGCCTATCGGCAGGCGCCCGGCGTGAGCTTCGATTTGCGGCCTCAGGTGTCGAACCCGCAACGCGTGCTTGAGCGCGGCGAAGCGGACGTGCTGATCATCCCCAAGGACTTCTGCTCGACCGAGCATCCTTCGGAAATCCTCTTCGAGGAATCATTCTGCTGCGTGCTGTGGGATCGAAGCAATCTGGCGAACGTCGACATGACAGCGGAACGCTATATGTCGGCCGGTCACGTGGTCGTCCATCCCGGCGACGGCATCGCGCTCGATGACTGGTTCATGCAGCAGCTCGGAATGATACGGCGCGTCGAGGCAAGCACGTTCAGTTTTCTGTCGCCGGCGCACCTCGTGGTCGGCACGCATCGGATCGCGACGATGCATACCCGCCTCGCGACGCTCGCCGCGCGTTCGTTGCCGCTCGTCATTCGCTCGATGCCGGTCACGATGCCGAAGATGGAGCAATGCGTGCAATGGCATAAGCATCGAACGTGGGACCAGGGCATCGCGTGGGTACGCACGCTGCTGAAAGAGGCGGTCGTCACAATGGACGGCACGTCGAGCGCAGCGGCATGAAAACGACCGCAAACGCAAAGCGCACCGCCAGCGGGAAAGTCGAGGTGCAAGCTGCTTCCGTTGCGCCGTCCATTCTTGACCCGCGCTGGCTCGTGTTCGCGCGCGTCGCGGAACTGGGCAGTCTCAGCAAGGCCGCCATCGCGCTCGCCATTCCCCAATCGCTAGTTAGCCGAAACATTGCTCTGCTGGAGCAGCAATGCGGCGAGCGGCTCTTTCGACGCACGGGACGCGGCGTCGTTCTTACCGAGTTCGGCGAGTACGTGCTTCCGCGCGTCGCGCATCTCGCTCATGAGGCGGACGCGCTTGCCGACGACATACGCAGTGCGCGAGGTCAGCCGAATGGCGAAGTGCTGGTGGGATTGCTGCCGTCGGCCGTCGATCAGCTTGCCGGTCCATTGTTCGCATCCGCAAAGAACGAGTTGCCGGGCGTCAGGCTTCACCTGGTCGAAGGCGCCAGCGCCCAACTCGAAGAGCAGCTTCACGAAGGCCGTCTCGACATGGCCGTGGTGCTACGCGACGACGAAGCGAGCATCAAGCACGCTCACGTGCTCGCCAAAGTGCCGCTCAGTCTCGTGGGCCGCCGCGAAGATGCGGTCACCACCCGCAGCGATATACCGCTCACGGCGCTTTCCGGCATACCGCTCGTCGTGCCGGGACGTCCGCATCCCTTGCGCGGTCGTCTCGACCGTCTCGCTGCCGAGCATGCGCTAACGCTGCACGTGGCCGTCGAAGTCGATTCCGTGCGCTTGCAGTACGAAATCGTCGCAGCCGGCGGAGGCTATGCGATTGCCTCCGTGCTGCCGGGGCGTCTCGATCCGCGCCTCGCGTCTTCGCGAATCGTCAGTCCCGTGCTCGAACGGTTCGTCGTGCTCGCGGACACGCCACGCCGTCCGCATACGCGCGCCACGCGCGCGGTTCGACGTTTGATCGAACGCCTCGGCGCATTTGCACAGACGGCGTGATCGCTGTTATCGACAGAATGCATAACTGCTTTCGACACTGAGCAGTACACGCAAGCGGACGTGGTCCCTATAGTGCGTTGGCCATTAACGCCAAAGCGCACACCATGTCCGATACACCGCCGAACGACGCCCTGCCCCCCACACTCTTTCTGAGCGATGCCGATGTCGCGTCGCTCGTCGACTGGCCGTCGGCTGTCGTGGCGCTGGCGAGCGCATACGGCGAGCGCGCATCCGACGCGATGGTCCCGCCGCGCTCGATGGCCCGTGGCGACGGAATCTGGCTGCGCAGCCTGACGGCGATCTCGCCGGCGGGCGGCCATATGGGTGCGAAGCTGATCGCCGCGTCCCCGCGTGCGCGGCGGGCCAGCTATCTGATCTCGCTGTTCGATCAGCAGACCATGGCGCTTGCCGCGCTCATCGACGGCAATCGCGTGACGGGGTTGCGTACCGCCGCCACTGCCGTGCTCGCGATCGATCTACTCGCGCCACGCAGGCCGCTGCGCGTCGGCGTGATCGGTTCGGGCTTCGAGGCGCGCGGCGCACTCGACTGCCTGGCGGCGATGCGCTCGCTCGCCAGCGTACAGGTCTTCAGTCCCAATCCGTCAAGCCGTGAGCGCTTTGCGCAGTCTTTCGCCGGCAGCATCGATGTGGTCCCGGCCGACGCGCCCGAGCGCGCCGTAAGCGAAGCCGACGTCGTCATCTGCGCCGCGCGCAGCCGCGACGAGTCGCCCGTTCTGCGCGGCGCGTGGCTGGCAGCGGGCGCCACCGTGGTATCGCTCGGCTCGACGTTGCCCGAGCAGCGCGAGGTGGACGAAGAAACAATCGCGCGCGCCGTGTGCGTTGTCGCCGACGTACCTGAGGAAGTCGCTGACGGCACGGGCGACGGCATCGCCGCCGCGCACGCCGGGCTCTCGCTCGACACCAAGCTCGTCCCGCTCGCCGCACTCGTCTCGGGCGACGTGACGCCGCGGCGCTCCGAGGCCGACATCGTGCTCTACAAGTCGGTCGGCTCCGCGCTTCAGGACATCGTCATCGCGGAGATGCTGTTCGCACTCGCCAAAGCAAAGGGCTATGGCACGCCGTTGCCGGCGAGCATCGTGCCGGTCGCCAAATAGCTTTCCTATCAATCGAAAATCGAAGGATCCATCTCATGGCCACATACAGGAAGACCGATGCCCGCGCGTGGGCGAAAGAACAGTTGACGGGTTGCTCCGCCGTCACGATTCCAAGCTACAGCGCCGACCTGAAGCGGCTCAATGAACGCGGCATTCGTCACGACATTGAGCTCGCGATCAAACTGGGCTTCCGCTACACGCTGCTGTGCAGTGAAGTCGCAATCACGCCCGGGGAAAACGCACAGTTCACCGCGTGGGCACGCGAGACGGCGGGCGACCGGCTCGGCCTCTTTTTTCATGCGGCGTTCGGCACGCTTGCCGAGAACATTGAAGCCGTGAAGCTCGCGGAAAAAGCAGGCGCGGACATCGTTCTGCTATCGTATCCGCCGCAGTTCTGGCCGACGACGCAGCAGGAAATCTACGACTACACAAAGGCCTTCTGCGATGCTACCGATCTCGCGGTGATGCTGTTTCCGATCCCGCTGTGGGGCTTCGAGCGTGTGCATCCCGCAGGTATGCCGGTCGACCTGGTGCGCCGCCTTCTCGACGACTGCCCTAACATCGCGGCGATCAAGTCCGAGCAAGGTTTCCCGTTGCCGGCAGGAATTTGCGAAATGTATCACCACTTCCGCGACGAAGTCGTAATTAGTTGCCCGATTGAAGGCGACGCGATTCCGCTGATGAGCCTGATGAAACTTCAGTTCTCCGGGACCAGCAATACCGCGTGGATGGGCGACTACTACCCGCGGGCATTCGAACTCGCGCGCAGCGGCCGGTGGGAAGAAGCGATGGCGCTCTACTGGAGCGTCAACCCGGCGCGCAATGCGAACGGCGCCGCGGCGCAGAGCTATGCAGGCGGCACCGGCGTGCTGAACCGCACGATGTGGAAGTATCAGGACTGGCTGGCCGGGTTCAACGGCGGTCCATTGCGCGCGCCGGCGATGCGCGTGCCCGACCGATTGATGAAGGCCTTGCGCCAGGGTCTCGTCGCCTCGGGTCTGCCCGTCACGTCGGACCCAGATGCCGCGTTTATCCCAGGCCGCTTTCCCTGCTGAGGACTCACACCGATGAAACATCAACTGAGGGATGCAGCGCTGTGGCGCGACGCCGCGTTCATTGCCGGCGAATGGGTGCAGGAAACGCCGCACGGCCGGTATGCGGTGCACAATCCGGCCGACCGCTCGGTGCTCGTGGAACTGCCGCGTTGCCGCGAGGCCGAAGTGCGCCGTGCGATCGACGCCGCACACGAGACCTTCGGCACATGGAGCCGCGCCACCGCGAAGCATCGTGGAGAAGTGCTGCGCCGCTGGTATGAATTGATGATCGAGCATCGCGAGGATCTTGCCACGCTGATCACACTCGAGGAAGGCAAGCCTCTCGCGGAAGCGCGCGGCGAAATCGACTACGCGGCCTCGTTCCTGCGCTGGTTCGCCGAGGAGGCAACGCGTGTGCGCGGCGACGTGATCGCGGGCGTCAAGGAAACGCAGCGCATCGTCACACTGCGCGAACCGGTTGGCGTATGCGCCGCCATCACGCCGTGGAATTTCCCGGCCGCGATGATCACGCGCAAGGCCGGTCCAGCGCTTGCTGTGGGCTGCACGATCGTCGTCAAGCCCGCGAGCCAGACGCCGCTGACCGCGCTGGCGCTCGCCGAACTGGCACGGCGCGCCGGCGTGCCGCCTGGTGCATTCAGTGTGATCACCGGCAACGATACGCGCGCGATCGGTGCTGAACTGACGGGAAACCCGGTCGTGCGCAAACTGACGTTCACGGGCTCGACCGAAGTGGGCCGCGTGCTGCTCGCGCAGGCGGCACAGACCGTGAAGAAGTGCTCAATGGAACTGGGCGGCAACGCGCCCTTCATTGTCTTCGACGATGCCGACCTCGACGCCGCCGCCGACGGCGTGGTGGCGGCCAAATTCCGCAACACGGGCCAGGCTTGCATCAGCGCCAATCGTGTGCTGGTTCAGTCTGATATCTACGACGCGCTCGCGAGGCGAGTCGTCGAGCGCGTTGCGCGCCTGCACGTGGGCAATGGCCTCGACCCCGACATCCAACTCGGCCCTTTGATCGAGGAGGCAGCGGTGTTGAAAGTCGAAGAGCACATCGCCGATGCGCTCAGCAAAGGCGCCAGACTCCTGCATGGAGGCAAGCGTCACGCGCTGGGAGGATTCTTTTTCGAGCCCACCGTGCTCGCGGACGTCACGCCCGAGATGCTGATTGCGCGCGACGAGACCTTCGGTCCGGTGGCGCCGCTCTTTCGCTTTCACACCGACGATCAGGCGCTCGCCATGGCCAACGACACCGAGTACGGGCTCGCGGCTTACCTGTATAGCCGTGACGCGGCCCGCATCTGGCGCACTGCGTCGCGAATCGAAGCGGGCATGGTGGGCATTAACAGCGGCCTGATCTCCAACGAGGTGGCGCCGTTCGGCGGTGTGAAGCAGAGCGGTCTTGGGCGCGAAGGCTCGCATCTTGGCACCGACGAGTTTCTTGAGGTCAAGTACCTCTGCTGGGAGGGGCTCCACGTTCATTGATCCCGTCCGTGCGCCGCGCCTCCACAATTATTACTCCGCGTTCCCCGTCATTGCTCATACCGGCGTTGAGGGGCGGATACGACGCGTAATATGTCATCGAGGAAGTTGCCCCGAACGCCGCGGCTGCGCACGACAACGATACAAGCGCTGCGCAAACCCACGGACGTGCCCGATACACACGAATCGATAAGCACCCCTATCGCGTCGATTATAAATTTCAAAGTTGAATTTCGCGGATGCTTGCAACCTTCTTGCCGCGACTCAACACTTACCGACCAGAAAAGTCACTCTTGATCTGCAACACTCGGTGTACTGTGAAATGAAAGTCGTCGATCCTGTTGTTGGAGATCGTTAATTTTGCTAGCGGTGTCGGCTGTCGGATCACCGCCACGTCTGCGTCGGTTAGCAAAAAGCATCTGAAGCAGTACGGCGCACAGCGGCGATCGGTGAGCCAGCCCGGTGGCGTCTGTATGCGGCTCAACCTGTCGTCATCAAGACGCGCGAGCGTTGCAAATGCTTCCAACGCTGAATGCGAAATCGCCGGGAAAAGTATCCAGCCCGCCGTTCCCAGCACAGGCATCTCCTTGGAAACGTGGACCTTTGTTCCGCTAGCGCAAGGTGTGGACGTGGCTAGCAGAATTAACGAACATCAACAGCATTGTCCATTGTTACCAATAAATAATCGGCAATGGGTTGACTCGGCCAACAGCGGTGGCCCTGTTCTCGACGATCACGGTAGGGTCTTCGGTATCAATGTCACGAGCCATGAACCCGACACCGACATCTCGGATGTTGCGAAGGTGCGGGACATTTTCGACCTGCCTCTGCCGGTCGAATTTGTTGTCGGGCAACCGGAGCAGTCGTCCTTGCGGTCTCTCGCAGCGCGGGGTTTCGCGAGCATCGACGGCGTCCGGATGGCAGCGCCGTTCGCGTCGTGACGAATCTCCGGCCCGTCGCGTGACGCGGCAGCACTTTCGCGCTGCAGTGCGGCTGGCTGGAACGTGCGCCGACCCGGCAGCGACGTCCGCGTGACGCGTCGGCTGATTGCTAGCTCCGCGATGTGCAGCTCGGTATTTATGGTTACGGTTAGGACAAGCTACGAACACGAACGGCGACCGCCCTCGCCGCGACCGCAAATGAAGGGGTGGAAAGCTCCAACTTTCCCCCCTTCACGGCGCGTGACCCGTTCGTCCATGAACTTCGCCGGCTGTCTCCTGAAAATTCGAGCGACGCCGCAGCTAACGTCAACGAATGCAGGCCGTGGATGCCCAAGCTGAGCGTCTTCTTGATGCGATTTTCTACGAAAGACGGCAACGTGAATGGGCTATAAAGATAAGTTTTCTTATGTGCGACGTGAGGTCGCTTCGTTCGTTGTTTTACCGTCGATGTCTGGCGGGAGGAAACCGGGCGTTCCGTCGCCCGTAGTCTATTGGTGCATGCGGGGCTGGTAACGGCGCCGTGTGAAGCCACCGAGACAATGTAGCCCGGCGCAAGCTAAGCCGTGGTCGTGAGACGACGGTGCCCCTGCGAGTGTCAATGCGGAGGGGGCGCTAGACTGGATGGCATGGCTAAAGTATTTGAACTGCTGATAAACATCGTTAACTTAGACGGGCCAAAGACACTGATAGGCCCCACCCAAAACGGTAACGTAGCAGGTCTGCCCTTTATAAGATGGGGCAGCGCGGACATGGTGCTACCGGTGGAGAAGCAGAGCCTAAACCATTCTTGCGAACGATGCGG